>JAYOII010000027.1:6565-16197 GCA_038118685.1 Opitutia bacterium | reverse complement strand
ACCTTGCGGGCGGTGCGTTCGGGGCCGTGGAAACTCTTTTTGAACGGTCCCTTGCATAACCTCGAGGAGAACTTGGGGGAAACCAAGAACTATGCGTCCGAACGCCCGGGGGTGGTCAAGCGCCTGAAAGGCTACGCGGCCCGGTTCGAAAGGGATTTGAAGAAGAACTCACGCCCCGTGGGGGTGGCCAAGAATCCCCGCACTCTCGTTCCCCGACCCGGGGTCGAGGGGGAGGAGGCTTACAAACCGACTTTGTGGATCGGGAAACAGAAGAACTGAGCTTTCAATGGATAGGACAATCAAAATGAATAAACTGATCTTTGCCCTTGTATTCGTATTTGCGGGCTGTTCGACGCAGATTCATTATGCGGTACGCAACGGTGACACGGAACGGGTCAAGGAATTGCTGGACTCCGGTTCCGACGTCAATGCCCGAGACTCTTCTCAGGAGTCCGAGCTTTTCAAGGGAGAGAAACGCCTCGCCTTCACCCCCCTGCATTGGGCTAGTTACCTCGGCGATTTGGAAATGGTCAAGTTGCTGATCTCCAAAGGGGCCGAATTGGATGCGGTGGATCCTTCTTATGGTACGTCTTTGCACCTCGCTGCCGAGCAGGCTCACCTCGAAGTCGTCGAGTTCTTGCTAGGGGAGGGAGTTCAGGTGAACTTGTCCAGTCCGTCTTGGGGGCACACCCCTTTGCACCGGGCGTCCTGGGGGCCGGTGGTTCGTCGTTTCGGGCAAGATGCCCTCGATTTTGGAGCGGACCCCAATCCGGATTACACGGCGATTGCGGCCTTGCTGATTGCCGAAGGGGCCGAACTCAACGCTCAGGACCACGAGGGCGAAACCCCTCTTGATCAGGCGATCGAAGGGGGATCGGACGAAACGGTCGCTTTGCTTAAAAAGCATGGGGCCAAGACCCGCAAGGAATTGAAAGCGCAAAAACCTGATTCGGGAGAAAAGTTCGAGGATTATTACGCCGCGGGCCTAAGAATCAGGTTCCGCGAATCGTGGCTGTTCACCGAACGCGATGAGCTTCCATGGAAGGGGTACGGAGTGGCTGACGGATACCCCGAGACGGTCCTGCAGTCGTTGGACCTATCGGACGTTTCGGATACCTACTCCCTTCCTGCCGACATGCTCAACGACCTCGGAAATCCGCGCATCGATCAAGTCGAAGTCAGGCAACGAGGAAAACTGTTGGAACTCTCCCTGATCAACGAGGACGGGGAAGGCGGATACCATGCCTTCTTCCAGGTGGACCCGCTCGAACACCGGGCGCGCCGCTTCGTGAAAGGGGCCAACGAGGAGGAGCACAAGGAAACCCACGACTGGACTTCCCTCAGGAAGAGATAAGCCCGAAGGGGGCAAGTCACCCTCGTCTCAGTGATCCTTCTTGAGGTGTTCGTAGATCAGGTCGCGTCCGAAATCGCCGTCGAAGTCACGCCAAGCGCAGTGGACGTGATTCCCGCTCCGGTTGTCGAACTCGATGAGGTACTCCTTGGTCTGGATCCGGAAGTGCGGGACGTGACTGGCCGGGCCCGCCAAGTAGGCAAAGCTCATGGAGGAAACGTCCAGGATCTTCTTGCGGTCGTCGATTTGCTTGACCAACTCGGGGCGGTACTTGCCCGCGAACAAGAGAACGAGCTCCTTCAACTGCCTTTGCTGGCTCTCGTTGAGACTGGAATAGGCAATGCCGGCTTGGGGTTCGTAGGCTGCGCGTGATACGCTTGCGGTGGGCCCGGGCCCTTGGCCGTTCTTGATGAGCGCCGTCTTCTTTTGTTTGGCCGAGAGGGATTGGACCAGAGACAGGCTGACGGACTGCTCCCTTGCGAAGACCTCAAGCCCTTTGTGATCTCCTTTGGTGACCCGAATGGGAGAGGCTCCCCAAAAGGAAGGGGTGACGGAGAAATGCTTTCCTTCCCCCAAGGTGCAATTGATGGAGAGGTGATGACCCTCGAAGCGCCAACCCCAGGTTGACTCGACGGAGGGTTCGCCGAAAATCGAGATGAAATAGTGATGCCTTGGGTTGTCCGGGGCGTTCAGGTCTTTCTTGAGCCCGTGGATCAATCGGACCTTTTCCTGTTCCTTGAAGCCCTCCGCGCTAAGCAGCAGGGAGAGCATCTTCATGACGGGCTCGCGCTGTTTCTCGGACAACTTGCTCAAGGGAATCCCGGAACGCTTGGGCCAGTTGGGGAAGAAGTGCCAGACGTCGCGGGTTTCGTTCTCAAAGGAATAAGCCGCATTGCTCTTGAGCCCGGCGTCGAGAGAGGCGAGGAGCCGGGTGGCCGCCTGAGCCATGGCGGAGGCAGTCTGGTGATCTTTGGCTCGCGCCATGAGGGGCGTGGCGAAGATCAGCCCCGCAAGCAGGAGGCGGGACGGCGTGAAGCGAAGAATTCGGTCAAGGGTTGTTTTCATCTGATTACCATGGGTGCCCATGAGGGGCGCTCCGGGCAAACCAATTCGGGGCAAGGTATGCGAATTGAAAGCGAGAAGGCGACGGGGTTTGAGGATCGCTCCTAGGCTCCGGAGACGAGCTGGGCGCCCGGTCTTCCTTCCTCGATCATGAAGACGGCCTTGGTTTCGAGGGGAGATCCTTTCTTGGTTACGAAAGGGGTGGCCCTGAAATAAGTTTTCCACTTCTCGGGCGTCAGTTCGCAGCTCACGTAGCCGCGGTTGGAGTTGTACCATTGTACGAAATCGTTTTGCTTGGCGGCCCGTTCGTATTCGGGGATGAAGTTTCCGCCATTGCCTGCCGAGGACATGGAGGTGCCTACCCATTCGGTCCCGACGAGGGGAGATTTCGGATCTTTGAAGTCGAGTTGCAGGTTGTTGACCCAGTTGAGGTGAATGTCGCCTGTCAGAACCACGGGGTTGGGAATCTTCCTTTCGTGGAAGAAGCGCAAGAGCCTGCGGCGGCTGACCTCGTAGCCCGGCCATTGATCCATGGAGTAGCGCTCGCCCTTGTCGTCTCCCCGGTTGAGAGCCGCCATCATGACCTGTTGGGCGAGAACGTTCCAAGTCGAGTCGGATTGGATCAAACCGCTCATCAGCCAGTTTTCCTGCGTTCTCCCGAGCATCGTGGCTTGCGGATCGAAAACTTTCCCCGTCATGGGCTTCTGGCGGTCGCCGTTGGGTTGGTCGGTCCGGTACTGACGGGTGTCCAACACGAAGAAGTCGGCCAGTCGCCCGAACTTGCATTTGCGGTAAAGCGTCATGTCCGGACCCTGCGGGAAGGATCTTCGGCGCAGAGGCATGAACTCGTAGTAGGCCTGGTAGGCATTCATTCGCCGGGCGAGGAAGGCCTCGGGCGAAATGCCGTCCTGCTCGGATACCAAGTCGGCGTAGTTGTTGTCGAATTCATGGTCGTCCCAGGTCACCAACCAAGGGAAGAGTCGGTGCGTTTCTCGTAGGTCCTCGTCCAAGCGGTATTGGGCGTAGCGTTGACGGTACTCGTCGAGGCTCTCGATTTCCTTGCCCAAGTGTTTCCTGACCCGTTTGTCTACCCCGGCGTACTCATAAATATAGTCGCCCAAGTGGATGACGAGGTCGAGGTCTTCCTTTTGCATGTGGGGGTAGCCGTTGAAGTAGCCGACTTCATAATGCTGGCAGGAAGTGAAAGCGAAGCGCATGGAGTCCGGCATGACGTCGGGAGCGGGCGAGGTGCGGGTGCGCCCGGTCGGGCTGGTCTCGGACCCGGAATGGAAACGGTAGTAGTACCAACGGTGCGGATCGAGCCCATCCACCTCGACGTGCACGGAATGACCGAGTTGCGGCAAAGCCAAGGTTTCCCCTTTGCGGACGATCTTCGAGAAAGCCTCGTCCCGGGCTACTTCCCATTTGACCCGGATGGGTTCGGGGTCCAGTCCGCCACCCCCGAGAGGATCGGTGCCCAGCCTGGTCCAAATGACCACGCCGTCGGGTTCGGGGTCGCCGGATGCCACGCCCAAAACGAAGGGGTCGCCCGAAAACCGGGGAGACTCGTTGACCCGGCCGTATGCCTGTTCATGGGCGAAGGGGATGGCCGAAACCATGGCCATATACTGAAGGAATTGCCTGCGTGGAAGGCCATGCTTGCGGGTGGAATCGGGGAAGTTGGGTTTTCTCATGTCTTTGAGCTTTCGGATGAAGTCGATGGTCGCACCCATGATTGCCCGTCCATTTCGGGTTCTGCAAAGCTAATTTTGCAAAAAAAACGGAATTGGGCACGGCAAGTTTCTCAAGGCAAGGGTTGTCTTCGGTTCCAATTTGTTTCATATGTCGAGCAATGGAAGATTTAAAAACAATCGTCGAACTTTCGCATGAATTCGGAACGCCCGAGTACGTAAAGGGTGGGGGAGGGAATACCTCCTGCAAGAACGAGGAAATCCTTTGGGTGAAACCCTCGGGCACAACCCTGGCGGGCTTGAACGAGGAGACTTTCGTTACCCTCGACCGGGTCAAGGTCAACGAGCTCTACGACGTGGAGACCCCGGCCGAGCCTCATGCCCGTGAGGAGTTGGTCAAGAACTTCATGGGCGAGGCGGTCCGCAACGATGCCGGTCGGCCCTCGGTGGAGGCCCCCTTGCACAATATTCTCGAAACCAAGTTCGTCGTTCATACCCATGCTTTGCTGGTCAATGGAATGACTTGCGCCAAGGATGGCGAGGCCGTGAGCAAAAGACTTTTCCCGGATGCCCTTTGGGT
The DNA here is from genome assembly GCA_038118685.1 of Opitutia bacterium. Taxonomy (GTDB): domain Bacteria; phylum Verrucomicrobiota; class Verrucomicrobiia; order Opitutales; family Seribacteraceae; genus Seribacter. The sequence continues at coordinate 11,513 of JAYOII010000027.1, read as the reverse complement.
CGAGTATATTGATGCCGGTTATACTTTGTGCATGGAATTGAAGGGCCGGATCGATCAGTACAAGGCCGAGTTCGGCAGGATTCCCAAAATCATCATGCTCAAAAATCACGGGATCTTCGTCTCGGGCGATTCGGCCGAGGAAATCCGTTCCCTTTATGCCAGCGTGATGGAACCCCTGCGGGCGGAGTACGACTCCTTGGGCGTAAACGAGGATCTTGGGATCAGCGAAGTCGGGCAAGACCTTGAAACGGAAGCGAAAATCCGAGAAATTTTCGGGGAGGATGCCCAATTCATCGAGTCATCCGGTTTTTTCGAATGCGTACCCGGTCCCATCACTCCGGACCATTTGGTTTATTCGAAAGCCTATCCCTTTGCCGACGAACTGACTCAGGAAAACGCGGATGCCTACCGGGCCAAGCATGGGTTCGCGCCCAAGGTCGTGATCCATGGTGACCGGGTGTATGGTTTGGGAGTTACCGAAAAGAACGCCGGATTGGCTCTTCTCTTTGCCCAAGACGGGGCTCAAGTTCTCAAATTGTCTCAGGCCTTCGGGGGCGTGGAATACATGAGCGACCGGGCCCGCGAGTTCATCGAGAACTGGGAAGTCGAATCCTACCGCGAAAAGGTCGCGAGCTGAGACTCTTAAAACCTGTCCGGTGAATAGGGCTTGGTTTTGAGGTGAGGAGTCTTGCCGGCAAGCAGTTCGGCGACTAGTTTTCCGGTTGCGGGAGCGAGGCTCAACCCGAGCATGTTGTGTCCGGTGGCAAGGGTTACCTTGGGGTTTTCCGGGCAGGGTCCGATGATGGGCAAACTGTCGTAGGTCATGGGACGCCAACCGTACCAGGTATTGGTTACGGGCTCCCCATAGGGTTCCGTGAGGTAGTCCTCGACCCCCTTGCGAAGGAGGTTGAGCCGTTTGGGGTGGATCGAATCGTCGTATCCGCTGAATTCCATGGTCGAGCCGAGACGGTATCCGTCCGCGAAGGGCGTGACCGCCACCCGTGTCTCGGGGAAGATCAGGGGTAGGTCCGGGCAGACACCCGGGCGCTTCATGGTCATGGAATAGCCCTTGCCCGGTTCGATGGGAGCGCGCCAGCCCACGATCTTGGCCAACTTGGGGGTGAGAGCTCCGGTGGCCAGCACGAGTCGTTTGGTCGGAATCTCACCCCGGTCGGTCCGTACGGTAAGCCTTTGCTCGTTGTCCCTCAAGCCGGTCAGGGTGCGGTTTTCCAAAATCTCGACACCTTTGGCCAAAAGGTTTTTCTTGAGTCCGGACATGAGGAGGTCGGACCGCAGGTGAGCGTCTTCCTCGTAATGCCAGCCGCCCGCCAGGTCATCCTTGAGAGCGGGTTCGACCTCGCGCAAGTCCTTGCCTTCGATCCGTACGGCCGTTTCTCCGAACTTTTCGGTCAGCATGTCGTTGGTCTTGCCGTATGAGTCGAAGGTTTGTCTGTCCTTGTAAACGTAGAGCAATCCCTTGTCTTGCCATTCGCATTCGATCCGTTCCTTCTCCAGCATCTCGCGGTATAGCTTCATGGAGGATTGGAGCAAAGGATACAAACCACGGGCTCCCTCCATCATGTCTTTTTCGTTGCAACGAAGGGCGAAGCGCAAAAACCAGTCGGCCAGCCGCCAATCGGGGCGGAACTTCACCGAAAAAGGGGAGTTGGGTCGGAGCATACCTTTGAGCGTGGCCCACACGGCTCCCGGTTCGGTGAGCGGAAGGACGTGGCTCGGGCAGACGTATCCGCAATTGTGCAGGGAGCATTGCGAGCCAAATGCGGCTTGGTCCATGACCGTGACTTTTTCCCCCGCTTCGGCGAGGTAGTAGGCGCAGGCGGCCCCGATGATTCCACCCCCCGCGACGAGGATCGGAGGTTCCGTGTTGCTCATGTCGAGATTCCCGAACGGAAAGGATCCGATTGATCGAACAGAAGAGTTCCTTCCGAGGTGACGTGAGCCGATCCGCGGATGGTCGGGATGATTTTACCCTCCACGACCTCGCCGGTTGCTTCGAACATACTTCCGATCACGCTTTCCTGCCGCCAAGTTTGTCCGGGTTCGAGTTTCCCGTCGGCAATCAGGCAGGCGATCTTGGCGCTGGTTCCCGTTCCGCAGGGCGAACGGTCGTAGGCCCCGCCCGGGCAAAGGACGAAATTTTTGGAATCGGCCGTTTCAGAAGGGCCGAAAAGTTCGATATGATCGATTTGGGCTCCGTTTTCTCCCGTGATGCCCTCCCGTTCCAACGCTTGCCGAATCCTTTTTGAAAACCCGGTGAGTTCCTCGACCTCGGAGCTATGAATTTCCCGGCCGTGGTCCTCCACGAGAAAGAACCAATTCCCCCCCCATGCGATTTGTCCGGTTACGGGTCCGTGGTTCTCCACCGTCACGCTTACGTCTTTGGCGAAGCGGTAGCTCGGAACGTTTTCCACGCTCACCCATCCATTTTGATCGAGCTCGAAGGCAACCGCGCCTACGGGCGTGTCGATCCGGTGCCGGCCGGTTTCGATCCGTCCGAGGTGGGCGAGGGTGACGGCCAATCCGATGGTTCCATGCCCGCACATTCCGAGCATGCCCACGTTGTTGAAAAAAACAATGCCCGCCGAGCAGTCCGGTTCATGGGGTTCGACAAGCAAGCCGCCGACCAATTCCTCGGAACCCCTCGGTTCCAAGACCACGGCCTTGCGGAACTCATCGAAGTGTTCCTGAAAAAGCTCCAACCGTTTGCTCAGAGTCCCCATTCCCAAGTCGGGACCGCCCGAAACGATGATACGGGTAGGTTCCCCTCCGGTGTGGGAATCGACGAAGCGGACGCCCTCAGTGTTTGCCGGGATTGTGTCCATAGGTAAGGGAACACATGATCGGAAACGATTGCTTGTTCAAGCCCTTATCTTTCCTCCAAGTCTCGAAGGCAGGGGAGGCATCCTCCCGAACCGGGACGCTCGGGGCGTTTCCCAGTTAGTTTCCCTCCGCGTATCGGGTGGGATCCCGATCGTAAACCGGACGGATCCAAGCCACCACTTTCGAGAGGTATTCCTGGTCCGTTTCGTCAAAGGCTCCGATCTCCGTCGAGTCGAGGTCGAAAACCGCCAGTACCGTCCCCGAATTCCCGATGATGGGGAGGACGATTTCCGATTTCGTTTCCGAGGAGCAGGCAATGTGGTCCTTCACTTTCGAAACGTCCTTGATCAAGAGGATTGATTTTTCGCGCAGGCAGGCTCCGCATACCCCTCGGTCCCTGTCGATGGTGAGGCAACCGTGTCCTCCTTGGTAGGGACCGACCTTGAGCGTTCTCTCGTCGATCCGGCGGTAGAATCCGACCCAGTTCCAATGGTCGAAAGCATGATACAGTTCGCAGGAAACCGTGGAGAGAACCGCCGTCAGGTCTTTCTCCCCGTCGATCATCTCCTCGATCGACGACAGAGTCTTTTCGTAGAGAGCCTTTTTCTCGATGATATTCATCAGGGTAACAGCGGTTGGATTTTTATTGAGCCAACCTTGCCATTTCGTTCGCGAGTTCCTTGAGGCTCTTGGGCCACTGTTCGAAGGTGACTTTACGGGCCGAGGGAAGGTCGGGCTCGGCGATGCCCTCGACGAGCGATCCGGAAGGTTGGGCGTAGTAGAAAGGGACTTTCTTTTGACCGTAGGTGGCGGGAAGGCTCTTGGCATAGGCTTCCAGTTCGGCCGCATATTCCTTGGGGTTTTCGCCGACGTTGCTCTCGGACGGCACCCAAACGACGCCCGATACCGCCATCGGGGTGAGCGGGCTTACGTTCCAATTGTAGGCGTAGGTGGGGATGACGTCGGAAGGGACGGCATCGTTTTTGCCCGGCTCGGGAAAGGCTGGCGCCTGCAAGGGGAAAAGAGAGCCGTCGCGGCCCTCCCGGGCTCCCTTGACGATGCCATGAACGAAGGCCCTGACCTCGCGGAGGTGACTCTCGGCCGCTTTCCGAGCCACCTTCGAATTGGGGTACTGCAGGAACAACTCGTCGAGGCGCGCCCGAAAAGCCGGGTTCTTCAGGTCCTTTACCCCCTGAAAGGAGGTCCAGGAAAGGGGCGAGGCCAATTGTCTGCCGCGGCCCCCGCGGCCCGCCGACATGGTCATGAAGCCTTGTGGAACGCCCGGACGATTCAAGGCCTTGGCGAATTCATAGGCGAACATGGTGACGCCCGCGTTTTCCTTCGAGAAATCGGCGGGTGACCAATAGGTGCGGTACTTGCCTCCACCGGTTTCGAAACGCCGTTTGCGGGGGGTCGGGAAGGAACTTGCGGCGGTACGCCTGCGGAATTCCCTGACCAGAGGCATGGTCTCGGGAGGGGAGACCTCCTTGCGCCTGTCGTAGGGCCATTCGCTGGTCAGAAGAGTGTTTCCGGTCAGGTACCAGACGTCGCCCACCAGGATATCCCTCACGGTCCGGTTGAAGCCGTGACTGGATTTCACTTCGAGCGTGATCGGCTTGGCCGAGGCCTTGCGGGCGGGGAAGGTGACGGACCATTGCTCCAATTCGTTGGGGGAAACCTTTTGCGCTTTTCCATCCAAGCTAACCGTGACTTCGACTCCCTTGTTGGCATGTCCCCAAACCCGGACCGGTTGGTTGCGCTGAAGAATCACCCCGTCCCGGTAGTACTCCGCAACCTGAAGAATCGGATAATTCGGATCGGTCCACTGGGCGTACTTCGCCTTGAGGGCGGCCGCCTTGGCAAGATCGTCCTCCTCGAAGACGAACTTGCCGTCGACTACGGCAAAGGGGGTCGCGGGCAGACCCGCCTTGTTGTAGAGATTGGAGTTCTCCGGGACGGCGCTGTAGGCGTACTGTACACCGACCGGAGCGTCCACCCGTTCGGAAGTGACCACCACGACGTCCCCTGTGATCTTCGCTTCGGCGGCGTGCCATTTCCCGTCTTTGCCACAAAGCCGGAAATGATTCAGCTTGGCCCCCGGCGTGGG
>JAYOII010000027.1:0-6555 GCA_038118685.1 Opitutia bacterium | reverse complement strand
GGCGTGGGCTTGGCGGGTTCGACGAACTTGCCGGGTTCCTTGCGATCCTTGGCCATGCCCTTGCTTCCGACCATCAGTCCGCCAAAGAGGCTTTCCTTCTCGAAGGAGACGATTACCTTGCGTCCGCTCACCTTGTACCCGCTGTAAATCGGACCGGTGTAGGCAACCTTCTTGCCGTACTGCTTGGCCAAGGCCCAGCGGGCCAGGCGCATCCCCGGGTGCAACTTGTTGTAATAGTGAATGCCTCTCGGGTTGGCGGAATTAATATCGGACTGGACAACCATGCCTACGTTCTCGCGGTTCTCGACGAAGAACTTGTGCTGAACCTGGCGGAGGTCGGCAAAGCCTACGTTGTCCGGATCGGGTGAGCCGTAAGGTTGCATTTGCGTGAAATAAAAAGGCATTTCCGGCATGCCCCAGGCATCACGCCAGCCCCGTACCAAAGCTTCCATACGCGACGCGTAGATCCGGCCGTCCCCGCTGTTGCTGGTTCCCTGGCACCAGATTGCTCCGCGAATGGCGTACGGAACGACGGGAGCGATCTTGCCATTGAAGAACTGGGACGGTCCGCGCCACATGCCGGCGATTCCGGGAAGCTTGGGGCGTTGGGGAACCTTGCCGCCGGCCTCCGCGGCATGGCCGGCAAGGTCCTGCCACTCTTTCAGATCGGCGTAATATTGTTCGAAAGCCATCCTTCCCTGCTCGGTGAGTGGGTCGGCATCATGAATCAAGTCCTTGTCTCCGGTGAGCTTGGGGTGAGTCTCGATTGCTTTGCGTTGGGTGAAGGCCTCGATTCGGGTGTTGCTGTGGGCGCTGAGCAGGATTCCGATCGGCACGTTCAATTCCTTGTAGAGCTCATGGGAGAAGGCAAGGGAGAGGGCGGAAAACTCGCTCGCAGCGGAGGCCTTTTTCCAACCCTCCTCGGAAGTGGCCCGTTTTTGAGGGTAAAGGGCGGAAGTCGTTTCGACGTTGATTTCTCTAATCGGAACGTCGTCTTTGGAGGAGGCAAGCTGCCTGGCCAAGTCGCTGCACATGCTCTTGCCGGCCAACCAAACCATGTTGGACTGCCCCGAGGAAAACCAGACCTCCCCGACCAAGGCGCCCTTGAGGGAAATCGATTCCCCCTGGCCGTTTGTGATAACCATCTCTCGCTCTTCCCGGGAGGCCTTGAGGGAGTCGAGCCGGATCATCCACTCTCCGTTTGCGTTGGTAACCGCGGACTTGTTTTGTCCGGCAAAGCGAACCGTCACCCGAGTGCCCGGCTTGCTCCAACCCCATACGGGCACTTGGGAATCCCGTTGGAGAATCATATTGTCGGTGAAGGGGACCGCCAGCTCGAGTTTCGCAAGGCAAACCGGCGCGCAGAAAAGGAGCAGGGGAGTCGCGGACAGGGAGAGAAGAAATTTCATGATCGGGCTTCAGGGGTGGACTTGGCGGTTCGTCGGTTGGAAATGGGTCGGGGGTTACGGATTGGTCTCCTCGCTTTTTTTCCGAATGGTTTCCCGAAGAGCTTCCGCCTCGGTGAATTCATCCGTCCGCATACTTATGTACCCGGACTTCTGAATCGTAGCCAAGTAGAGTTCCTCGGCATCCTTGGAGGCGGAATCAAGCTCGCCCATCGCAAGATAGACCTTGGCCCGGCTGCGCAGGTGAGAATTGGAGATCTTTTTGGGCTTCCAGTTTCTAGGTGCGTCCGGGGGAGGCACCTGTTCGACGGGCGCATGCAAGAAGGCCAATCGTTTCGCCTCCTCGATATCTCCCCGGCTCAATGCGTCGTCCACCATCTTCTCATCGTGCGTCTCGATTGCGTTTTGGATCACGTTGTCCTTCATGTTTTTCATCGTCGCTCCTGACAAAGACAGGGCAATGCTTCCGTCGGGACGGAGGAGCAAGAGGTTGGTCGTTCGACGGTTGGGCTCGACGTCTTCGCCATCCAAGGTGATCCCCAATTTCCGTACGACCGGATTACGAATGCCATCAGGGAGGTGCATTGTTGGAAAAGGCTCCGGGGTTTTCTTGGCCTCCAGAACTTCTCGGGTGGCATTGACGTCCTCATCAAGCACCGCCGTGATCAGGTTCACGTCGTCGACCGGTCTTTCTTCGACGAACTTTCCGTAACGAGCCAAATAATGACTTTGCTGGGCGCTTGAGGCAAAGGAAACGATCGTCCACTTGTCCTCGCCCGGTTTCGGAAAGCGAACCCTTTCGCCATCCAGGTTCTCAAGCTCGAACCGTAGGGAACGGTTAGCATCCTCGGGTTCTCCGACGGCAAGAAAATATCCCTGGCGCCTGCCATAGGTCCAGCCTGCGACAAACGGAGGGTGATACATCCAGTAACGGTGGTAGCGGTCCAATAAAAAAGCCGTCATGGTCCACATGGCCGGGTGCTCCGAATAGGCGTCCAAGTAGGCTCGGCGGTATTCCTCGTGAAGTTTTCGTTCCCCGACGTCCAAGGAAAGGAGGGCCGCCGCCGCAAGTTCGGGGGCGGATGCTTTTTTCCCGTCCGCTTGGGCAAAGGCTTTAATCAAGTCTTTCGGATCCATGGTCTCGTCGCGGATAGACTTTCTTGCCAAGCAGAAACGGGCGATTACGTCGGCACCCTTGGGATGCTCGGCGTCGATCATGAGTTTGGCCTCCTCGGTGGCGGCGGAAAAATAGTGATATTCCCCCTTCAGTTTCCATAAGGCCAAAAGAGCCGCAATGCGCCTGTTGCGAACCATCCAAAGATCGGGAGCCGACGGATGCGAAGATATCGCTTTCCGACAGAGCGAATCCGCTTTCTCATAGCTTGAGATGGCTTGGTCGAAGGGCAAGAGGTAGCGGGCGGGAGGAGCCATGAAGCATGCTTGGATCTCCTTGAGTTCCTTTTCCGGAACGGATGCATCGGTCCGCTTCAATTTTTCGTTTTCAGCCAGTCCCTTGCTCGAGCTTCCCTTGATCTCAGGCGGAACCGCAGGGTCAAAGGGAGCCGAGGGGTCGAGGACCAAAAATTCGCCCGCGTAAATGGACTGAAGTTGACTGTTGTAATCCGCTCTCGTCCATTGACGGGCGAGCCAGGATTGCAGGTTGCGTTCGTAGCCTCGGCTGTCACGACCGCTTGTCAAATAAATCGCGGCATAGCCGGTCGGACTGATTCTCAGCACTCGCGGGTGAAAACGACAGTAGGCCTGGTAGACGGGGTTCTTTTGTCCTCCTTCCATGCGCAAGGCCGGCCAATCGAGCCCGTGTTCGCGAAGGATGCTTTCACCGCCGTCGGGCAGGTCGTCCAAGTTCATGCTTACGAAGCGGAAGCGCCCGGCGGCCGCCACCTCGGAATCGGACGTTTGCTTTTTCCATGCCTCGGCCAGTTCCTTCAGGTCATCGAGGCCATTTTCTTCTTTCGACCAGAAATAGACCGCGGTGGTGGTGCCCAAAAAGTCCATGGGGAATCTCGCCGTATTGCCTTTCCCCCAAGGGAAGGCGCCGATGAACGGCACCCCGAATACCTGCCCCGCCAACTTGTCGCGCTGGAAATTGATCAAGTCGAGATCACCGGGCATCCGTCGTGAGATCATGTCTCTGAGGTCATTGACCAATTCGTTGTTACCGAGTTCCAAAGCCATGATCATGGCGATCCGGATCACCTTTGCCTCAACCTCCGTATCCAGGTAGCGCTCGACCAGTGGACGAAGCGCGTCGGAACGGGCGTGGGAATCACCACCTTGCCGGGCGGCTTCGGCTTGGGTGAGCAAAAGGTCGGCGTCAAGCCGCAAGGCGGCATACTCGTCGGGGGCTTTTGCCAAGGTGGCGCAGGTCGCCAGGAAGGCTTTGCGGTGGGTCGAGGAATTGTCCAATTGGACCAGCGTTTGCTGGCTGCGGAAGAGGATGCTCAGGACTTCGTACCGATTGGAAGCGGCCGAATGCTTTTGAACAAGAGATTCGGCTTCCCGGATGATGCGCCGGACGGCGAGTTTCTTTCTCGATGAAGAAGACGCCTTGCCGGCTTCGACCCGCTTGGCTTCTAGAGCGGAAATTACGTCCTCGGGAACGGGAGCCGCATTGTTCTGAGCGCTTGCAGGCGAGGCGAAGAAGGCACCCCCTGAGAGCGTGAGGAGTGAAAGGCAGATTCGGAATAGGTTCATCGATGAAAGTTCCTTGCCGGTCAAATCAATGGGTTTTTCATGGCAAGGGCTTGAGCTGAAAATCCTTTATGCTCACGCCCCGGTTCGGAGCCCGATAGGTGAATTGAATCGTGTTGCGCCCTTCGCGAAGTTCGATGACTTCAGGTTCGGTGCGTTGCCACGCTCCCTTGGTGTAGGGCAGGATGGTGTTGACGAGGGTTCTCCTGTTGAGCCTGGCGATTACGGGATCTTTCTCCGAGACCGTACAGACGTTCAAGGTAAGCTCGTATTTCCCTGCGGAGGGAACTTCAACCGTATACTTGAGGATTTCGGGTTGGCTTCCGATTCGTTGATAATGAAGCTGCATGCCTCCGTCCCAGCTCTTCAGAAAGGCGACCTTGTCGGTGTTGTTTCTCGGGCTGGAGCAGGCGACGGCGGGAATGGTGATGGTTCCGTCGTCGGCGATGACAACCTCTTTGTCTTCCTCTGCGATTTCAATCTCCTTGACTGCTTCATCGCCCAAAACCTCGTCCGATTCCCCGAGCAGACGACCTTCCTCGGCGCTCAGGGCGGCAAGTTCGGCATCCGCTTCCGCCTGCTCAAGATTCGCATCTTCGACGATTGCTCGCTTCAGGTAGAAGGCCAAGCCGTCCCAGAATCCACCGCCTTGACCGTATTGGCGAAGGCTGACGTTTTCCTGACCAAGCGCATCGCCGATCCATTGAGCCCGCAACACTTTCGCATAGTCTTCTTCAAACTCGCGGGCCCGGGAGTCCAGGTAGAAGTCCAACCCGCCCTGAGGACCACACCAGTTGAAGGACCACCACCCCCCGAAGTTGACCACCCAACCGTCCGGTGTCCAACGGTTCATGGCTGCGTGTCCGGTTTGGGTCGAACGCCTGGAGGGAATCCCGAAAGCCCGTGCGATGAAGCGTCCGAAGAAGGCCCGCCTTCCGCAAATTCCTCCCAGAGCCAGGGCTTGTTGCTGAGGGAGACCCAACGAAGGGTCATGGCGCGTGCTGCAGTAGGGCAGGTCGCTTTTGACAACGCGGGTGTAGCGCCATTTTTGGTCCGGGTTGGTGATGTGATCGGGACGGAATTGACGAAGCATCGAACGCCCCCAGGAGAGTTCCTCGTTGGTGTAGGGGTCATTCGTGATGAACCTGCACTCCCATGCGTTGAAATCCTTGAACTGAGGATCGAGCTCTCCGGCCAGGTAGGCTTTCTCGTAGTGAAGGAAGCGGGCGACCTGGCCGTCGGGGTTTTGGTTATCGGTAAAGACGATTCCGTTCACACTGCCTTTGTCGTTCTCGTCGAGCCAAGGTTGCTGGAGGGCGGTGCCCAAGGCGAGCCGTTGGAGGATGCCCGGAATGCGGGCCCTTTCGCTTGCCTTGAGAATGGCCTCGTAGACTTGCATCGCCTCGCCGTACTCTCCGCCATTGGCTCCGCCTGAAGTCAAAATCTGTTTCATCAGGGGCTCGTTGGCAAAAAGCTTGTCGAGCAGAGCTTTATGGTCGTCACTTTGTTGGGCGAACTCAGCCAAGCCCGCCGGGGTCCCGTGACGAAGAATCGCCCCTTTCGTCAATTGGCCGTCCAATGCGTCGGAGCCAAGCAATTTCGCGGTGTCGGCGATCAGTGGTCGGGCGCTCTCAAGTGCTTTGGCTTCGGCAAGCGGTTTGGCCAAGTGGTATGCCTTGTGTACGGATTCGGCATCATCCTCGCGTGGAGCCTTGAGGGCGCCCAATTCTGTCCGAGCCGCCTCAAAAGCCTCTTTCTTGGAGCCGTCGATCACTGGCAAGGCGGCCGAAATCTTTTTGCTTATGGCATCAAGTTGGTCGGAATAGGTTTTCTTCAGCTCCTGACCCCGTTCGGTCAACACCGGTTCAGGTCCTTTGTTTCGGGCTGAAGAAAGCACGGGCAAAACTGCAAGGACTCCGGTTAACAGAGGGAGTAAGTAGTGGGTTTTATTCATGGTGATTTTCTAATGCTAGTTTCTCTTTCGGATCAAATCGATCGCCTTTTCGGCAAAGCGTTGGCCGAGCTTTGTATAATTTTCCTTGGGAAAGTGTACGCCGTGTTCAGGTCCGCTGAGATCGTCCGTGTCTATCCATTCCCCATGGTCGGTATCCTCCGCGAGCTTGACCTGGGCGTCGCGCATGGCCTTCCAGTTTGGGTCGCTCATCCGGGAGTTGTTGATGCGGCCGATCACAAAGCCTAGGTCCTTTCTTTTCAAGTCTTCTTTGATCCGCTTCAACAACCGAAGGAAGCTCTCTTCGTAAACCGGGCTCAAACCACGCCCTCCATCCGACTCGCCCTGCATCCAGACGAAAGTGACGGTATCGAAGGATTTCCCTTCGATGGCCTTACGCACTTTGCCGATCAAGGGCCCGTATTCCTGACCATGCTGTTGCTTGGATCGTTCCGAAGGGACTCCCTTGCCGGGGAATCGGTAGCC
>JAYOII010000026.1:0-16211 GCA_038118685.1 Opitutia bacterium | reverse complement strand
GGTTCACTACGTCCCTCTTTACCGGCACCCTTATTTCGAAAGAATGATGGGAAAAATCCGCCTGCCCGGAGCGGAAAGCTTTTTCAAGGGTTGTCTGAGCATACCTCTCTATCCCGACTTGTCGGAAAACGATCAGGACCGAGTGGTGGAAGAACTCGGACATTTCGTGCGTCAATTCGAATGAAAATGGAAAGGAAGGACTTTTCGCGCAATCGAGCTTGCGAATATTCATGCCTTAAGGGATTCAGGGAAAGAGACATGGCTTATGAGCTCAGTTCGATCAAAATGGAAGATTCGATCCCCATAATGAAATGGAGAAACGAGCAAATCGAAGCCTTGCGGCAGAACAAGCCTCTTACCCAAGAAGATCAGCTAAAATACTTCGAAGAAACCGTCAGGCCTCAGTTTTCTCAGGAAAAACCCGATCAATTTCTACTCATATTCACTATTGAAGACAAGTTTATAGGATACGGAGGACTTGTTCACCTGAATTGGGAAGACGCGAGGGGTGAAGTCTCTTTCCTGCTTGAATCCGAACGGGCCAAAGACCCAAATCTTTACCTCAGGGAATGCAAACTATTCATGAATTTGCTCATGAAATGCGCCTTTCTCACCCTTAATTTGAACAAGATAAGCACGGAAGCCTACTCACATCGGGAGTTTCACGTAAGGGCCCTCGAATCTTCCGGTTTCACTCGAGAAGGTATCCTGCGGGAGCAAACGCAAGTCCGTGGAGTTTGGACCGATGCAGTCGTTGCTTCCTGCCTCAAGTCAGAATACCTGAGACGAGCAAGCAGCGGGAAGCAATGACGGCGCCCTCCCCCATTATCCTTTTTTCAAGCTTATCGGCCAAGATTTCCCTTTGCGAAAAAGTGCTTCAGTCGGCGCGAAGGTTCGACAAACAGTCCAGGGTGATCGGAGTTGACTGCGACCCCAATTGCCCGGCAGCTTCCAGGGTCAAGGAATTTGCCCTCATTCCCCCTCTTGAGGAAATGGATTTGGAGACCCTGACGAATTACTGCCTTGGACTCGGCGTGACCCACGTCGTCCCGACCCGGGATGAGGAACTTGGCTATTGGTCGGCGCGATCCAATCACCTTGAGCAAAAGGGAATTCAGGTCATGGTTTCGAGCGAAAGCGCCGTCAAAACCTGTCAAGACAAGCTGCTTTTCTCACGTTCGCTCGAGTCATCGGCCATTCCACCCGTCGACTCCTCCGACGAATTGTCTCGACTGAGTTGCGATTTCTTCGCCGTCAAAGAGAGATCGGGATCCGCATCCAACTCGATTGGCTTGAATCTTGTTGCTCAAGAAGCCCTTGAACATGCCAAGGGGCTCGATCGGCCAATTTTTCAGCCGATGGTACAAGGGAGGGAATTCAGCGCCGAAACCTGGATCAATTCGTCCGGCAAATGCCATGGAATGCTCTTGAGGTGGCGCACGAAGATAATCGACGGAGAGGCTCATGAAACCGAAACATTCGAAAACCAAGAGTGGCAAAAGCTCTTGATATCGACTTTCGAGGCCATTCCGGGTTTGTCCGGTCATGCCTTGGCTCAAGTAATCGTCGACCCTGAACAAAGCCTTCACTTGATCGAGATCAACCCTCGCCTGGGGGGAGCAAGCCCTTTGGCTCTGGCAGCCGGCTTGAATTCGATCGAGTGGTTTCTTCTTCAGTCCGACAAGAGAGGAAACGAAATCCCCGCGAACCCAAGGCTGAACAAAAAGCTCAAGTTAAGGAAGGTGAACGGCGAGGCTATCATATCATGATCGGCTTTTCCTTCTCGACAGAAAAGAGAACGATCTTAGTTTTCCAATTCTAATGCCGGCCACAACCATTGCCATAGCAAATCAAAAGGGAGGAGTGGGGAAAACCACGACCACCGTAAACCTGGCGGATGCCCTCGCTTCCTTCGGTCTGCCTACCCTGATCATCGACATGGACCCCCAAGCCAACGCCACCAGTTGTCTTGGCTTGGAAAAGAAAGCCGGGGCCGGCATTTACGAACCTTTGCTTTCGGGAAGCGACCTCGCCGATCGAGTCATTTCGACTCGAAGGAACAACCTTTGGATTGTGCCTTCCGAACTAGATTTGGCGGCGGCGGAGCTTGAATTGAGCGGCCAGTCCAACTATTTGGTCAAATTGCGCTCCTCCCTAAGCGGCTTGTCTCAAAATTACGGACTGGCGGCTATTTTAATTGATTGCCCCCCTACCCTCGGACTGCTTTCGATGAACTCGCTGTGCGCCGCCGACTACCTCGTCGTAACGCTTCAGTCCGAATACTTGGCCCTTGAGGGGCTTGGTCAAATCGCCGGCGTAGTAAATCAACTCAGGGAATCCGGAGCCAATCCAGGATTGAAACTGGGTGGTATCGTCATGACAATGTACGACAATCGGACGCGTCTTTCCTACGAAGTTTGGCAAGAGGTCAACCAGCATTACCCCGAGGAAATCTTCAGGACCGCAATTCCCCGCACGGTACGCCTTAGCGAAGCCCCGAGTTTTGGGCAGACGATCTTCGAATACGATCCCAACGGACAAGGGTCCAAAGCCTATTTGGCATTCGCCAAGGAAGTGCAATCCCGATTTTTCTCTCAAGACGGTTCCGTATGATGCTCATTCGGAAGCTCGTGCCTTTCTTGCAAAAAAAGAAAGCTCAAAGCCAGAACCGGCACCAAGGAGAGAAGCTCCTGAACTTTCAGCGCCGCATTGGCTACGATTTCAAAAACCCAATTCTTCTGACCGAAGCCCTCACCCACCCGTCTTTTAACCAACACCAAAGAGAAAAGCCTGACAACCAACGGTTGGAATTTCTCGGAGACTCCATTCTCGGAGCCATTCTTTCGGAAGAACTGTTCCATCTTTTTCCCGGAGGAAACGAAGGCCTCCTGAGCAGAAACCGGGCCGTACTGGCACGCGGAAGTTTCTTGGCCAAATTAGCCAGAGACATTGACTTGGGATCTGTTCTACGGATGAGCTCGGCCGAAAAAAAGAACAAGGGAAACCAGAGAAACTCAGCATTGGAGGATGCCATCGAGGCGCTGATCGGGGCGATCTTCCTCGATGGTGGAATGGAGGCGACTCGGGACCGTGTGCTTTGCTGGATGGGGGACCTGAGCCAGCACCTCGAACAATCCCAAATCAAGTTCAACCCCAAGGGAAAACTTCAGGAAATGGTTCAGGCAAGCCGCCCACAAGATAAAATTCGTTATCAGCTCGAAAAGGAAAGTGGCCCCCCGCATCAGAAAACGTTTTGCATCAAAGTTACGATTGGGGACGAAGAATTTGGCCGGGGAAAAGGAAAGAGCAAAAAGGCAGCCGAGGAAGCGGCGGCCAAGATGGCGTTGAAGGCGTTCGAGGAGGGTAATGAAGTCCGCCCCAACGCAAATTCCAGCCAGGCGTGAAACGGATTCTCCTCCCACGGGCCGAAAACGCCAGCTTCATCCCATCTTTGCCTGAATCGGCCACCTCGGCCTTGGCTGCCAATGAAATTCTGCGATTGGACAACCCCATTGCCATCCTATTGGAGGAAAGCCTCCCCAAAGCAGAAGAATGGGCCGAGGACACGGCGGCCCTGATCGAAGAAGCAACGTCTTCGGTTACCGTCGATTTTCAAACGTTCGACCACCCTCCCCTTGAATCGAATCCGGATGCCTTTGAGCGCACCTGTGATCGCACCGCGACTATGTCCAGTCTTCTGAGAGTGAAGAAAGCGCGAAAAGACGGGGACAAGAATCGCCTTATTCTTATCGCCACCACCCCTGAATCGATCCTTGAGCCGTGCCCTCCTCCGGAAGAACGCCAAAAGTCGGAAATCGACCTTGAACCGGGTACTCAAATGGACTTCGACGATTTTTGCAATTCATTGGCCGAAAACCTGGGTTATTCATCGGAGATCCTTTGTGAAGAACCAGGCCAATTCGCCGTCAGGGGAGGCCTCGTCGACGTCTACCCTGTCAACGGTCGAGAACCCATAAGGATTGATTTTTTCGGCAACGAAGTGGAGGAAATCAGGTCCTTTGACCCGACTACCCAAAGAACAACGGAACAACTCTCCGGTGTCACCATAGCCTGCTCCGGACCAATGGACTCACACGGACGCGAGGGAGAATTCTTTCGCTACCTGCAAGAAGCGGTGACCTGGGTTTTGCGTGAACCCGAAAAACTACTAGCCCATGCCCCTCTTTGCTTCCACGAAGCCGAGCAAAAGAAACTAAGAAAAGCGAATTTTTCTCTAGCATGGGAAAAAAAGGGTAAAAATCACTTCATCGGAACAAGCGAAATCAACGCCGGTTCGGGAATTTTCGAGAACTCGGAGAAGATGGATGCGAAAGTATACAACCTCAGCGATTTCCGTACCCCTCCCGTTCATTCCTCAATCAACCTGAAAAGGCTTGAGAATGAGAAATTCCTTCGGGTCGGTTTCCTTTTTCATTTACTTCAGAAACAAAAGCAAAAGCACGAGGTCATCATCGCGGCGGGCGCAGATTCGGAAAGGAAGCGAATCATTGAAATCATCAAAGAGGAAAGCTCCCTTGAAAAACTCAATCCCCGCTTTCTTCCCATCGGCTTGAGGGAAGGCTTTTCATCGGATCCGGGAAAGGCAAGCGATTGTTTTTCGCTTTTCAAGAAAAACCCTCAAAAAGGTTTGGTTCTGGCTACGGCAAGAGAGATTCTCGGAAGGGAGCGCAGCAGGCGAACGCTTCGGACCAAGAAAGCCTTAGTCCGCAAAAAGGAGGTCGATCAAGCCTTGGACTTTTCCGAACTCGTGCAAGATGACCACCTTGTACACCATCAGCATGGAATTTGCCTCTTTCGGCAACTGGGAAAGATTGAGGAGGACAACCGCGAAGAAGAGGCTATTACGCTCGAATTCGCGGATGGGATCCTGCTTCACGTGCCCCTGCAGGAATCTCACTTGCTTTCGCGTTACGTAGGTTTGCAAAAGGCCAAACCCAAATTGGCGAAGCTTGGGGGCAAAGCGTGGGCCAAAGCCAAACAAGCCGCCGAATTGGCCGCCCTGGATCTGGCGGCCGACTTGCTCAGGCTTCAAGCCACGCGAGAAACTCAAAGAGGATATGCATTTGCCGCAGACGATCAATGGCAGAAAGAATTCGAAGATGCCTTTCCCTTCACCGAAACCCCCGACCAACTAAAGGCAATCGATCAAACCAAGATCGACATGGAAAAGGAAGAACCCATGGACCGTCTGGTTTGCGGTGACGTTGGCTTTGGGAAAACGGAAGTCGCCCTGAGGGCAGCATTCAAGGCGGTCATGGACGGCAAACAGGTCGCGGTTCTGGCGCCGACGACGATCTTGTGCCAACAACACCTCAACGTATTCCGCGAAAGAATGGCGGACTACCCGATTGAAATCGAAATGCTGACGCGGTTTCGGACTGCAGGGGAACAGAAAAAAATTCTCCGCTGCGCAAGGGACGGCACCATCGATATTCTCATAGGCACGCACAAAATACTTGGAAAGGACTTGGTTCTTCACGACTTGGGTTTGTTGATCGTAGACGAGGAACAAAGGTTCGGCGTGCAGCACAAGGAGGCGATCAAGCGCCTGAGAGTCAACGTCGACGTCCTTACCCTGAGCGCCACCCCCATCCCCAGAACGCTTTATTTCGCCATGGTCGGAGCGCGGGCCCTGAGCACCATCGAGACACCACCGGTGAACCGGCGACCGATCCGGACCGAGGTGGTGAGAAACTCTCCCGAAGTGGTAAAAAGAGCGGTTGAAACGGAACTCAGGCGGGGCGGTCAGGTTTTCTATCTCCACAACCGGGTGAAAACCATCGGATCCGTAGCCCGCAAACTCCAGGCTCTTTTTCCCGAAATCCGCATCGCGATCGGTCATGGACAAATGGAAGAAAACGAACTGGAAAAAGTAATGACTGAATTCGTCGCCGGAAGCCACGACGTATTGGTATGCACGACCATCATCGAATCGGGCTTGGATATCCCCAACTGCAACACCATCATCATTGAAGGCGCGGACAAGTTCGGACTCTCTCAGCTTTACCAATTGCGCGGACGGGTGGGACGGTTCAACCGCCAAGCCTATGCCTATCTTCTCCTCAACGCAGGCCATCCTGTGTCCGACTTGGCCCGCAAAAGACTTTCGGCCATTCGACAAACGAACAATTTCGGGGCGGGATTCCGCATTGCCCTTCGCGACCTGGAGCTTCGTGGTGCGGGAAACCTACTCGGAAGCGAACAAAGTGGGCACGTGGCGGGAATAGGTTTCGAATTATACTGCAGGCTCTTGAAAGAAAGCGTCTCCCGACTCAAGGGAGACGACCTAAGCTTGCGTCTGTCCGCAACCGTCCGACTCGACTTTTTGGTTTCCGGGGAAACGGGAGATGAAGAAGACTCCGAAGAACAAAAGGGAATTGAAATCGCAGGGTCCTTTCTTCCCGAAGACTACACTGCGGAACCTAGGTTGCGCATCGAAGGCTACAGAAGGCTGTCGCGTATGCAAACCCTCGAGGAACTGGACGAATACGAGGAAGAACTTCGGGACCGGTTCGGCCCTCCGCCCAATGAGGTGAAAAACCTGCTTGCCGAAACCCGGATCCGATGCCTCTGCGAGGAAGCCGGTTTTGATCAACTCGAGGTAAAGGGAAGCGAACTATTTTGCCGGTTTGTCAGGAAAGCGAAGGACAAAGAGAAGAAATACCTTCGCGTAGCAGGGAGAATCCCGAAACTTTCTGCCCGAAAACCACTTTTGAAGTTGAATGAAATCATCCGTTTTTTAAAGATGAGAGTGCATGGGAATAAAAACGATTAAAACCTTGTCTCGCAAATCCTTGTTTTTTGCATCCGCCACAGCCTTGTTCGTCCATTGCCTCAACGCGGAATTGATCGAAATCAATCGGGTGGTCGCCAAGGTGAACGACCGGATCGTAACTTGGGGGGAAATCGATAACGCCATGACCCGTTTGAACTTCTCCGACCAAGAAAAGAAAAAACGCACGACCGAATTTGTCGAGGGTAAGATAGACCGGTTGCTTTCCATCGCCGCTTTCAAGGAAAAGGGAATGGCGATTCCCGAAACTTACGTCGAACAAGAATATAACAAGCGCCTCATTCGGGATTTCAACGGGGACCGGAAGCTTTTCCGCGATTACCTGCGGAGCAATGGCCGTTCGCAATTGGAATTCAGAAAAGACTTGGAAGAGGAAATCATCTACAGTCACATGCTTTCGACTCGCAGGAAGCTCAAGGAAGAAATCAGCCCCGAGAAAGTCGAGGCGTATTACGAAAAGCATACCAACCTATTCAAGACCGAAGAAAAGATCCGGCTGAGCGAAATTGCCTTTTCTCAAATCGCGGGGGAACCTCAGTCCGTGCTTCTTCAACAAGCCCGCAAAGTAGTCGAGGAATTCAAAAAAGGGGTTCCTTTCAAAAAGCTTGCTGCTGAAAACGGCCAAAGCCCGTTCAGGGATAAAGCAGGGGACTGGGGCGTAATGGTCTCGGAAAGAGAAATAAGAAACGACGAAATCAGAAAACAGGCCTTTGCCCTCACGAAAGGCGAACTGTCGGAACCTTTCGTAGTCGAAACCTTGCAACGAGAAAAGGATGGCTCGATCCAAAAATCAGGTAAATTTGCCGTTTACCTGTTGCTCGTCAGCGAGAAAAAAGTTTCCGGGCGCAAGCCCCTCGAAGAAGTCCGTTTGGAAATCGAGCGAACCTTGGCTTCCGAATATGAAGCCCAAAGCCAACGCCAATGGCTTGGGCGGCTCAAGAAAGAAGCTTATGTCCGGATAACCCTGCCAAATTAGCTTTCCACCCTCTCCCCTTCCACAACAAACAAAATCCTCCCGACCCATGACCAAGGGCTCCTCTTGCCCTCACCCCCTGCATAAACTAGATCCTCAAGACCGCCCTCAGGAGCGGCTCGAAAAGCTTGGCCCCGCCCCCCTCACCGATCGGGAACTGCTCGCCATGCTCATCCGTTCGGGAACCGCTCGGAGGGACGTTCTTACCTTGGCCGACGACCTAGTCCGGCAAGCCGGTTCGCTAACGGGGTTGCTTCGTTGGGACGTATCGGATTTCCAGAGGATCCCGGGGATTGGCAAAGTAAAGGCCCTTCAATTGTCCACCTTTGTGGAAATCGCCAAACGAATGATGCGAGGAGAAAGAACGAAAGGCCTGATTTTCAAAACCCCGGCCGTGGTGTGGGAATATCTTTACCCTGAAGTCCGCTCCGATTTGGTGGAACGAGTTTGGGTGCTGTGCCTCGATCGGAAAAACAAATTGATTCGGGCTGAAGTGGTAACCTCGGGTACCGCTACGGGCAGCCTTGTCCACCCAAGAGAAGTCTTCCGACCGGCAATTCGGCACGGAGCCACCGCCGTCATTTTGGCGCACAATCATCCGAGTGGAGATCCTTCTCCGAGTTCGGCCGACCTGCGGGTCACCAAGAAAATAGGCCTGGCCGCTCAACATGTTGGAATCGATCTTCTCGATCACGTCATACTTGGCGAAGCGGAGAGCGACCCCAGCGGAATCGGATACTATAGTTTTTCAGACACCGGCCTGCTTTAGGTCTCTTGAACAGGCCCCAAATTCAAGCATCGGGAATAGACGTTTCACATTTTTGAATTTTATTCATCCCGAAAAGTTGACAAATGGAATCAACTTGGATTATTTACATATTTATGAGCACAAGAACCGTGACCCTTTCGCTTTCTTTGTTCTGCATGGTTTTCCTTTTGGGACAAGCAAAGCAAACGGGAAAAAAAGATGATTTCCGATTAAGACCTGCTATCGGGGGCGAACAAACCGGTTGGTTCGATGCGGAGGGGTTGCCCACTGCGCTCAAAATCAACGACCAATGGGTTTTGCCGAGAGGAGGAACCATGGAATGGTTGATGAAGCAAGGCTATGTTCCCGACGCCGAAAGAAAGAACGTCATGGTTCCCAACCCATTCGACAAACGTTACAAAGTTCCACGACGCGTTCATTTGCCATCGCTTGCGACAAGGCCGGTTGATTTCATTCATACCGGAACCAGTCCCCGCTTCAAGAAGTCAAATGACCCTTTCGAAGGATTGGGCGATCCCATGAAAAGAAAATACTCGCCTTTGGCCGGCACGGGTGCCTCCCCTGGTCTTCCCGGCCAAAAAGATGAATTGGGTCCGGTCCTTGATCCCGAGGGCAAGCTCCCCACTCTTGACGATTCGCCTTTTGCACCGCCTACTCCAAAACCAGGACAAATCGGGCCGACCAAACCTTTGGACGCACCCAACCCTACTCCCGTCTTGCCCGACCAAGATCCTTTTGCCGACGAACTGAACAACCCGATCAACCCCCCCCGCCCTCAGGGAGGAAAGCTCAACGAACTTCCCGGCAAACCCATCGACGTCGTGCCCCCGAACGAAAACCCATTTGTCCCGGTCAAGCCGAACGCCTGAGCGTTTCTTCCTTCTCGTCCCGCCTAATCCGCCTCAGAAAGGCTTTTTCCTTTATTTTCTCGCCCGCAAGGGTCATGGTAGTTCGTGACATGAAACCATGCCTCACTCTATCACTTGTTTCTTCCTTGCGCGGAGGTCCCTGGGTGCTTTGGGACGACCTCGCTACGGGGATCCGAAAAACGGCCGATCTTGGGTTCTCCGCGATCGAGTTGTTCACCGAGGGTCCCTCCGCAGGCGACCCCGGCGAGTTGAAAAGCTTGCTCCAAGAAAACAATCTTCAACTTGGAGCAGTGGGTACTGGGGCAGGGAAAGTCATCAAAGGCCTAACCCTTACCGACCCTGAAGCCTCCATCCGCCAAAATGCCCGGGACTTCGTCGGCGAAATGATTGATTTCGGAGCGGAACACGGCGCCCCTGCAATCATCGGTTCGATGCAAGGAAGCTCAAGCGAAATGGCAAACCGCGAAGATTGCTTGAAATGGTTGGGTGAGGCTCTTTGTGAATTGGGAGAGAAATCAAAGAATGCGGGAACTTTTCTTATCTACGAGCCACTCAACCGCTATGAAACTAACTTGTTCAACCGTTTTGGAGACGCCTGCGCCTTTTTGGACGGGCTTCGAACAACAGGGGTTTCCCTCTTGGCCGATCTCTTCCATATGAACATCGAAGAGGAAAACATCGCTCAAGCACTCAAGGACGGAGCAAAACACGTGGGGCACGTTCACTTCGCAGACAGCAACCGCAGGCCCGTAGGCTACGGGCACACTCCAATGGAACCGATAGCCCAAGCACTTGTTGAAATCGGATACGAAGGTTGCGTATCGGCCGAGGCTTTCGATTGGCCGGACCCCGACACGGCGGCCAGGCAGACCATCGATTCCTTCCGTAAATATTTTTCCTGACTCACACAAAGAGCCATGCCTTCTCGACCCAACGTACTCTTCATCCTGACCGATCAACAACGCCATGACACCATTGCAGCCTTGGGTCACCCCCACTGCATCACGCCCCACCTCGACAAGTTGGTCGAAGAAGGCGTCAGCTTCACTCAATGTCACGTCACTGCTCCCTCCTGCGCTCCCTCTCGGGCAAGCCTCTTCACCGGTCACTACCCCCACACTACCGGGATCCTCAAGAATGCCGACAATTGGACTCGAAGCTGGATTGAAAACCTAGCTGATTCGGGTTACCACTGCGCGAACGTCGGCAAGATGCACACTTGGCCATTCACCACTTCCTGCGGATTTCATGAACGCCAGGTGGTCGAAAACAAAGACCGATTTCTCGAAGGAGCTGAATTCCAAGACGATTGGGAGAAACACCTAGAGGAAATCGGCGTGGAAAAGCAAAAGAGAGTCACCTACCGGGAAAGACCGGACTACCGTGATCGCTTGGGCGCATTCTCATGGGATCTCCCCGAGGACACTCACTCGGACGCTTTTACCGGAAACAGGGCGGTCAAGTGGCTCGAGGAATACGACGGGCAAAAACCCTTCTTTCTCGAAGTCGGTTTCCCCGGTCCTCATCCTCCTTATGATCCCCCTCCCCGTTTTCTCGATCTCTATGAGAACGTAGACGTTCCCGTAGCGCCCGTATCCAAGGAAGACTTGGACGGTCAGCCCAAAGCTTACAAGGGCATGCGGACTCACAATGTCGAAATCGATCACGATTCGGTCGTCCATCAATTGGAACCAACTGAAGAAAACCGAATCCGGCAAAGAAAACATTACTTGGCCAACGTCACTCTCATAGACGAGAAAGTCGGACAAATCATGAAGGCTTTGGAGGAAAAGGGTATTCTCGAAAACACAATCGTAATTTTTTCAAGTGACCACGGAGACTGCCTCACCGATCACGGACACAGCCAAAAGTGGACCATGTATGATGAAATCACGCGGGTTCCCCTCGTCGTGCGTTGCCCTTCTCGCTTTCAGGGAGGAAGAAAAATCGACGATCTTGTCCAGCTTATGGACTTGGGTCCTGCGATCCTGGAAATGGCCGGAGCAGAATACCCCGAAACAATGGAAGCTCAAAGCATTCTTCCAGCCCTTGAGGAAGATGCTTCGTGGACGGGTCGCGAATACGTCTATGCCGAGCAAGCCAAGGATCTGATCCTCACCGACACCGAGTTCATGACCATGGTTCGGAGCAAGGATTGGAAGCTTGTTCATTTTTTGGATGAAGAAGAGGGACAGCTTTTTGACCTGAACAACGACCCTCAGGAAGCCATAAACCTTTGGAACGAACCCGATCATCAGAAAACGCGCCAACAGCTCCTGGACAATTTGCGCGAGTGGCGGATCCGCAGTCATTATGAAAACGCCAATTGGGCAAATGATTGGAGATAAAGAAAACCTGACACCCTCCGAAGCTCCCTTGAAAAACAAAAACAACCAAGCGGAAATACGCGAAGCCCCTGCCACGGTTCTCGGGATTGTAAGAAACATTGGACCTGGAATGATTTTGGCAGGTTCAATCGTGGGCTCGGGAGAGCTGATCGCCACGACGAGAACAGGAGCGGAAGCGCACTTTGACTTCCTTTGGCTGATTATACTGGGTTGTATCATCAAAGTATTCGCCCAAATCGAACTCGGTCGATACGCCATAACCAACGGGAAGACTACTTTGTCCGCCCTAAACCAAGTCCCCGGGCCCACCCTGCGCTTCAAATTAGGTATGCGCAAGATCCAAGCCAATTGGATTATTTGCTATTGGCTTTTGATGTTTCTTTCGATCCTTGGTCAACAAGGCGGTATAGTCGGTGGTGTAGGCCAAGCGATGGCCATAAGTATTCCTCTTACCGAAGAGGGAAGAGTCTACAACGAGAACATAGCTCGCAAAGTCAGTCTCGACGTCAAAGAAGCCGAGTTCGCAAATCTCGGAAAAAACGCCCTTCCAACAGAAGTTGCATCTCTTCGAAAAGAGATTTCGGACATGACGGCGGAAATAGAAAAAATGGGGGATGTCCCCAAGGCCAATGACCACGTCTATTGGTCCGTTATTTTAACCTTGGTTGCTATTTTTCTTCTGGTCTGGGGAAAATTCTCCTTTATCGAGAGATTTTCCGTTTTTCTCGTAGCAGCTTTCACCCTCATTACCATCGCCAACCTCTTTGCTCTCCAGAGCTATGACAAATGGGCGGTTACCATGGTTGAGCTCAAACGCGGACTGTCCTTTGGCTTTCCTGAGGGAAACAAACCGTTGATCACCGCCTTGGCAACTTTTGGGATCATTGGCGTTGGGGCATCGGAACTTTTGGCCTATCCCTATTGGTGCCTGGAGAAAGGCTATGGCAAATACGTAGGGAAACGGGATGGAAGCGAAAATTGGACTCGCAGGGCCAAGGGATGGATGCGTGTCATGCATTGGGATTCCTGGGGAGCTATGATCGTTTATACCTTTTGTACCATTGCCTTTTATCTTTTGGGTGCTGCCGTCTTGGGAAGATCGAACCTTATCCCGGAAGGGTCGGAAATGATCCAAACCCTTTCCGCCATGTACCAGCCCGTCTTTGGAGATTTTGCCCAAAACCTTTTTCTGTTCGGTGCATTCGCCGTTCTCTTCTCCACTTTTTACGTCGCCATCGCGGCTCAGGGGCGGCTTGCCGTAGACGTGGGCACGGTTATGGGAATCGTAAAACTGAACGAAAGGACCCGCGCCTTCGGACTCAAATGCGCAGGAGTCATCCTCCCTTTGCTAAGCGTGCTTTGTTATGTGTTTTTCCCCAAACCCGTCGTCCTTGTCCTCATTGCCGGAACCCTTCAGGCAATCATGCTGCCCGTCATCGGTTTTGCAGTTCTGTATTTCCGCTACAAAAAGTGCGATGACCAACTCCGCCCCGGTAAAACGTGGGACTTCTTTCTTTGGCTTTCCTTCGCTGCCTTCCTTGTGGTAGGGATTTATCAGGCTTACGCAAAACTTTTCCTATGAAAACCAATAGACGCTCCCTGATCAAGTCAGTCGCAGCCACATCCCTCGTGGCCGCCGGCATAGCAAACCCAAGCCCTTCCCGGGCACAAGTTCCCGAGAAAAAGGCAAACCCCGGGTTCCGCATCAAGAACGGACGCATCAAGCAGTCCATCATGGGCTGGACCTTCAATCCAATGCCAACTCCTGAATTGGCCAAGCTATGCAAGGAAATTGGGTTTGCGGCAATGGAGGGAATTTCCCGCAAGCATTATCCGCTCGTCAAAAAACTCGGAATGGACATATCCTTGGTCGGAAGCCATGGCTTCAAAAATGGTCCGGTCAACCCGAAGAATCACGAGGAATGCATTGCAAAGCTAACCGAAGCCATCGAGTTTTGCGCAGAGGCCGGTTACAAAAGAGTGATTACCTTCACGGGTATGAAAGAAAATGACATGGATCAGGACCAAGCGCAAAAAAACTGCTTGGAATGCTGGAAAAGAGTCCTTCCTTTGGCCGAGAAGAAAAAAATCACTCTTTGCTTGGAACACCTCAACTCCAGAGATGACTCGCATCCAATGAAGGGCCATCCGGGATACTTTGGCGACGACGTTGATCATTGCGCCAAAATGATCAATCAAATTGGCTCCCCCAGCTTCAAACTGCTCTTTGACGTCTATCACGTCCAAGTCATGAACGGAGACGTCATACGGCGCATCAGGCAGTACAAGGACATTATCGGGCACTACCACACTGCAGGAAACCCGGGTCGAGCGGAACTGGACGACACCCAGGAAATCAATTACCCAGCCGTAATGAGGGCGATCTTGGAGACAGGTTACGAAGGTTACGTCGCTCAGGAGTTCATTCCGACCTGGCAGGACAAGGGCCTCGCCCTGCGACACGCGGCCGAAACCTGTGATGTCTAGAGCTCCTCGTCGAGCAAGCGGTCCCTCCAGCAGCTTGTCGATCGGGAGCAAGGGTTGGGTCCAACCGCATTCGGGAGGCTTGGCTTCTTTTGCCATGGGTGGAATAGTGGCACTTGCATGCTTGATTGCCTTCGGCAAATTCACCATCACCACCGACCTGTCCGCCAATCGAAGCTGGCAAGCTCGATCAATGACCGGGGCGCAAGTCGAATGGCACCCCGCACCTGCCCTGCCGATTCATTTCACCGAAAAGCGCTTTGTCGAAGCCAATAGTGAAGTTCCCGAAAACCCACCCGACGACACCTCCAACTTTTCGTTCCGAGACCAACAAGCCGCGCAACCCGAAGCATCCGCTTCTCTTGTCACCGAAGACACTCCTCAGGTCAAAGGTGAAGAAGAGACGGTCAAGATCGCTGACTCTGCGGAGCAAACGCCACCGCCTCAACCTCCTTCCTCTCAGTCCGAACAGCAAACTCCGCCTAGCCTGAAAACCACTCTTCCTCCACAGCAGGCAATCTCTGCAAAAAACGACCTCAAGGAAGGGAAATCCGAAGAAGGCATCCATTTTGAAAAAAGCGAAGATCAGGGAAAGCACAGCAAGACTGTCCTCCTCGCCCAAAACGCCAACCCAAGCCCAATCAATCGGCGCGACTCGGCGTTGACTCCGCCCAAACCGCAAACCAGGCCCAAACTCTCGCCCGAATTGATTCGGGGCCCACTCATGAAAAGTTCCACCACCGCCCATAGGATTGGAACCGTTGCCATAGAGTGCCGACTTCACCCTTACGGGGTTTACTTGCAAGAAATGCTCAAATCAATCGAGGAACAATGGCATCAACTCGCCACCGGATCTCTACAATTTCTGCAAAAAGCCCGCATGCCGGGTATCGTCACCTATCGCTTCACTCTTCTGCCCTCGGGTAAAATAGAGAAACTTGTCAGGCTTGACTCAGGACAATCTTCGCTTCCCGCAGAATTGTGCAGGCAGGCAATTGCCTCACGAGTCCCCTTTGGAACATGGACCGATGAGATGATCAAAGAGTTCGGACAATCGGACGAAATCACAATCAGCTTTCGCTATCGATGAATCCGGTTTGCTCCGAGATCCCTATCGATAGGCAATGTCAGGTAATTACAAGTCACGAAGCGGGCATTTGGGCATTCGAAAAGGCTCCAGGAGTACTATCCCACCCCAACAAAGATAAAAACGGAAAGCGGACCAGAAGTTTGCTTGACGCGGATTACGACTGGGAAGAAGAAGCTTATTTTTGGAAAGACGGTCAAAGCAAGACAAGGAAGATTTTCCTCCTGCATCGCTTGGACTCGCCTACTTCCGGGGTGATCCTTGGAGCATCAACGATGGAATTGGCCAAGTGCATCAAGGATGCATTCGCCAAAAGAAAAGTAAACAAGACCTACCATGCCATCGTGATTCCGTCTGGCAAAAAATTCAGAGATGAAACCTGGAAAGACAAC
Source organism: Opitutia bacterium (assembly GCA_038118685.1). Taxonomy (GTDB): domain Bacteria; phylum Verrucomicrobiota; class Verrucomicrobiia; order Opitutales; family Seribacteraceae; genus Seribacter. Next base: position 475 of record JAYOII010000026.1, on the reverse strand, counting down.
TTGATGGAGAAAAGAGAAAAAGGGAAGATACGGGTCTCCCGCGGGAAGGGACCGGTCGCGATCACCCAAGTCCTCGTGGAAAGGGAAAAATCGGGTTTGTACGGACTGAACCTCCTTAAACTTATTCCGCACACAGGAAAAACTCATCAACTTCGCGTACAATGCGCCTTGAGACGGATGCCTGTATTGGGGGACAAGAGTTATGGTAATTTTTCACTGAATCGTAAATATTCCCGAGCATCCAAGGTCGATCGTTTGTTCCTGCATGCGACCCATGTTAACTTCTCGGTCCAATTCGAGGGGAAAAATTTGGATTTTGCAGCGGAAGCTCCACTTCCCCGCTCTTTCGTCAAACTACTATCGTAAAACCAAGTTCGCACTCTACGGAACCAATTATTTGAAGCAGGCCGAAAACCAAACTAGTACAATTCAGAGCAATCAGAACCTAACAACCACAATCAAGGTAGGGAAAAGA
>JAYOII010000025.1:11640-16340 GCA_038118685.1 Opitutia bacterium | reverse complement strand
TCCAAAATCCGTGTGTACGACTTGTAAATTCGTCCTGATATGTTCGGGGTCAGGCTGAACCGTCGGGCCAGGCTGCGAAACGCCATCAACGACGCCATGCCCGTGATTGACAAAGCCGTGGAGCACTACAACTTGAACGAACATTACGACCGGGCGCTCAGTCTCGTTGCATCGGGCCGGGCCAGGCAGGCCTTCGACTTGTCGCAGGAGAGCGAGAAGATCCGTGACTCCTATGGCCGAAATACATTTGGTCAAAGTTGTCTCCTTGCTCGGCGTTTGGTTGAGGCAGGTACCCGTGTCGTCGAGGTGATTTGGCCCAAGGTGGCTAATTCGGACAACCACTCTTGGGACGTTCACAAGGGCTTGCCCAAACGGATGAAGGATCAGTCGGCCCCGATGCTCGATGCCGGTCTTTCGGGGCTTGTCGCCGATCTGGATCAGCGTGGTTTGTTGGAAGAAACCATGGTGGTATGCGTTGGCGAATTCGGACGCAGTCCGCAGAAGGGCGTGAGCACTTCCGGGAACGGAAACAGCGCCGATGGTCGGGATCATTGGCCTTACTGTTACACAGGTGTCATGGCCGGTGCGGGCATCAAGCAGGGTTACGTGCACGGTGAGTCCGACAAGACCGGTTCGGCGCCGCTCGACAAACCCATTCACCCCCGCGAACTTTTGGCTACGATTTATCATGGCTTTGGCATTGATCCGGAAAGCATCGTGTACAACCACCTGAATCAACCGAGAGAATTGGTCAAGGCACAGGCCGTCACCGAGCTTTTTGCCTGATTCGCTGGCGATCTTTCGATTTCCTGCCTCACCAAGCACTCCCGTGAAAACCTTCCCGTGGTCAGGGGTGTTTCATATCTTATGGATCATTCTGTCTTTTGGTTGCACTAAGCGGATCGACCCTGCAACAGCGGACCGTGAGGCTCGGGCTTTGCTCGGAGATGCTCCTTTCTTCAATTGGGAAGTCGAGGCCCATTCCCGGTTGGCTGCTCCTTCCGGCGATCAATTTCCCCTTTCTCCGCCAGATGACCCGGAAGCCCGCAAGGTTACTTTGCGCATTCAGAAGACAGAGGCTCATGAAGATGGAAACCAATCGATTAAGTTGGAAAGCGAAAAATGGAGGGAGAAGTTGCCCCTGCTTGAAAACGGTAAGGTTCTTTTGGATTTGGAAACTTCGATGGAGCTTGCTCTCTTGCACTCCCCCGAATTTCAAGCCCAGAAGGAAGAGTTGTACTTGTCGGCCCTCGACGTAACCTACGAGCGTTTTCGTTTGCAACCCAAGCCGTTTTTCGGGGTTTCAGGCGAAGTTGCCGATATCGGCGAAGGTTCGGAAAGTACCTTGGACTCAAGAATTCAAACCGGATTGAGCGGCGTCGGTGAACAGGGAGCGACTTGGGTTGCTACTTTGGCAAGCCGTTTGAGCGTCGAACTGGGCGAAGGTTCGGCTGAGCTAGGCGGATCACTTGCCAACCTGACCATTGCTCAACCTCTTCTCAAAGGGGCCGGCAAGCGGATTTACAGGGAACGGCTTACTTTGGCCGAAAGAAGGCTGCTGAGCGATGCAAGGAGCATGGAACAGTTCCGGCAAGGATTCTTTCTTGGATTGGTTACAGGCAGCAACCCTTCGCGTGGACCGGGAAAAGGTCGGCTTGCTTCCTCCGCTTCCTATTTTTCCCCATCCGTTTCAGGATACCTTGGACTTCTTCAGGATGCCCAGAGGATTCGCAATCAGGAGGCGAACGTGGCCAAGTTGAAGGACAGCCTGGCCCAATTTGAGGCAGCCTTCGAGGCTGGAAGAATCGGCAATCGGTTGCAGGTTGATCAGGCAAGGCAAGCCTTGTTTGGAGGGCAAAGTGGATTGCTTGCTTCCAAAGCGAGCTTTGAAAGCAGACTGGACGCTTTTAAGCAAAGCATGGGATTGCCTCCGGATTTGCCGGTTCAGGTGGATGAAGAATACGTCGAGCAGTTCCGGCTTACTGACGTAAAATTGGTGGCGGTGCAGGAATACCTGGGCCAGCTTCTCTTGTTCATAAGAGACCCGGAGGAGACACCTGCCAAGGATGACCTCGAGGCTTTCGGTCGACAAGCCTTCTCGATGAAGAAAGAGGTGGAAGAGAGCATGAACGGTTTTTTGGCTGACCGGACTCTTCTGAAGGAGGCCATTCCAAATCGGAAAAAATGGTATGCCCGTCTTCGGGGCCGCTCCGATTTGCAGGAATTGGGAATGGGCTCGGAGGCCTTTGTCGACGATGAACTGGACAAAGTCGTGTCCGACTTGGATGCAGCTTTCGTTCGTCTGAGCGAGCAATTTTCGCAATACTGGAATACCCTTGATGAGCTGCTATCTTCCATCGATACCTTGACCCTTGATCAAGCGCGGGGCAGGCTTGCCGAATCCTTGAACGAGTTGACGGGTATGTTTTTGGAATTATCCCTGGCCCGGGCTTCAGCCCGATTGGAATCAATCGTGATGGAAGAGGTGGAGGTAGACGCCGGAGAGGCTTGGGAAATCGCTTCGGCCGAAAGACTGGACTGGATGAACGCGCGGGCGGCCTTGGTGGACGTCTGGAGGGAGGCTGACTTGGCGAGGGATGACTTGCGAACCGATCTAGATTTGGTTCTTTCGGGAGACCTTGGGTCCGATCGTCTTGGCGCCGGTCATTTCAAATCAAGCGAGGGAAGGGTCAGGGTCGGCCTGGAGTTGGATTCTCCACTCTCAAAGGTTTATGAGAGAAATCAGTATCAAGCCGCCTTGATTCGCTATCAACAAGCCAGAAGGCAGTATTTGACTTTCGAGGATGACGTCTTGCGTTCCCTCAGAAACTTCAATCGCTTGGCGAAATTGAACCAACTGAATTTTGAATTGAGTCGGGCCGCGGTGCGAGGCGCCATTTCTCAGGTCGACCTGGCCCGCTTGCGTTTGAGCGAACCACCTCAACCGGGACGCAATGCCCAGTTCGGGGCGACTACGGCCCGTGACTTGGTCAACGCCCTCAACGATCTATTGGATGCAAGCAACGCCTTCCTCCAGGTCTGGGTCGGCTACGAGGCGATGCGCATGAGGCTCGATTATGAATTGGGAACAATGAAACTAAACGAACTCGGGCTTTGGCTTGATCCGAAGGCGGCTCTGAAAGCGAATGATTTCTAAAAAAAGAAAATAGGATAAAAAATTGATCCTCTCTTGATGATTTTTGCTCATTTTATAGGATAAACATTGATGAACTACGACTTTGCGAAACCCAACGGCTTTGTCTCGACCAAAACTTTGGTCGGATTGGCCAGTGCAGGCATCCTTTCCTTTGCCTGGTGGGCGTTGCATGAAGACTCATCGGTGGATGTGGAAATTCAACCTCTTTTCGAAAAAGTGACGAAAGGTGAATTCAAGTTGGAATTTACCGAACCTGGAGAAATCGAGAGTGCCGAAAACATTGAAATCAACTGTGAGGTAAAAAGCAGGAGTTCTGCGGGCGTCAGTATTTTGGAAATCGTTCCGGAGGGCACGGTCGTCCAAAAAGGTGATTTTTTGGTGAGGCTTGATGATGCTGTTCTTCAAAAAGACTTGCTGACCCAGCGCATCTCGGTTCACCGGGCTCGAGCTGCCCTCGTCAAGGCAAAGGCCGACGTCGAAGCTGCGGAACTTGCATTGGACGAATACCTGTCGGGTTCCTTTCGCCAAGAAGAGGAGCAAATGGAAAGCGCGGAATTCGTGGCCAGGGAAAATCTCAGGAGAGCCGAAGAATATCTTGCCTACAGCAAAAAACTTGCAACCAAGGGATACCTGCCGGAGGCACAACTCGAAGCGGACCAGTTCGCCGTCGAAAAAGCGCGCAAAGAACTTGACCTCGCGATGACCAAGTTGGAGGTCTTGAGGGTTCATTCGCGCAAGGCCAAGGTCAACGATTTGAATGCTTCGATCTTGACCGCCCGAGCTCAACTCAAGTCATCCGAGAACTCCTTTGAGTTGGAATCAACCAAGGAAAGAGAAATCAGCGATCAAATCGCCAAGTGCGTCATTTCATCTCCTGCTGCGGGTGAGGTAACCTATGCAAATCGGAACAATTCAAGTTCCGGGGATGGCATTTTAATTGAGGAAGGCAAACAAATCCGGGAAAGGCAGACCATCATTCGCCTGCCGAACGCTTCTTTGATGAGAGTTCGGGCCAAGGTTAACGAAAGCAGGATCGAACAGGTCAAGCCCGGGATGTCTTGCTCCATTACGATCGATGCTTTCCGAGGGCTTTCCTTGCGTGGAAAAGTCGATTCGGTGAGCGATTACCCCCTTGCCTCGGTAAGCAGATACACCTCCCATATCAAGGAGTATGCCACCGAAATAATTATCGAAAACCCCCCGGAGGGCATTCGCTCCGGAATGTCTGCCAAAGTAACGATCCTTTCGGATAGACAGGAAAATGTTCTTCAAATCCCTTTGACCGCGGTGATCCGCAAAGATGGTCAATCCTTTTGCCTTGTCAGAAAAGCGGAAAGCTCATTGAGCTTGCAACCCATCGAAATTGGAACCCCCAACCTTACTCATGCCGTTCTCCTGAGCGGACTGTCGGAGGGTGACGAAGTGGTGGTAAACCCGGATTCCTTCCCTGACGTGTTGGATGAGGAATTCAACCCTTCCATCGCATCCCGATAAGTAAGCCCGGTCATCCGGATTTGCTTTTTCAAGAATTCCATGAGCGTGG
>JAYOII010000025.1:0-11624 GCA_038118685.1 Opitutia bacterium | reverse complement strand
TTGATGCAGTCGACTTGGAGGTTCCCGAGGGGGATTACGTTGCGATCATGGGACCCTCGGGTTCCGGCAAAAGCACCTTGCTCAATCTTCTCGGCTGTCTTGATTCGCCTACCGGAGGGAGCTATCGTTTGAAGGGCGAAGAGGTAACGGGGTTGACCGATGAGCAACTTTCGGAGGTGCGGTGCCGTTCCATTGGGTTTGTCTTTCAGTCCTACAACTTGATACCCTATCTCGACGTATTGGATAATGTCCGGATGCCCCGGGCTTATGCCCCGGGAAAGATCGTTTTCGGAGATGACGTTCGGCACTTGGTTGAGTTGGTCGGATTGAAGGACCGGGCAAACCACAAGCCGCAGCAATTGTCAGGCGGTCAGCAGCAACGCGTGGGAATTGCCCGTTCTCTTTCCAATGATCCGGATTTCATTTTGGCGGATGAACCCACCGGTAACCTCGATAGCAAGACGACCCAAGAAGTTTTGAATCTTTTGGATGAATTGAATTCGAGAGGAAAGACGATCGTCATGGTTACCCACGAGACGGAAGTGGCGGCCAGGGCAAGGCGGGTCATAGTGATGAAAGATGGGAAAATCGAAAAAGAGGAGTGCGCCCGGCCTCTTTGCGAACCTTCTGCCAATACGGGTGCGTCCGCTCGAGAAGCCATTGGCAAAGGGGACGGATTCGGGAAAAAGGCGAAGAGAGTTTGGAGAAATTTAGGCAAGGCTGCCTTGCTGAGTATCGTGACCCATCCCATGAGATCCTTTTTGACTGCAATCGGTGTTTTCATTGGCGTTGCCAGTGTCATTTGGTTGCTTGCCATCGGTGAGGGAATTGCGGCCGAAGCGGAAGGCGAGATCATGGCTTTGGGGGCAAACAACTTGATTCTTTCAAGCAAACGACCTTCGGACGAGGAGCGCTCCACCAAAGGGAAATACTTTTATTCGTACGGGCTTACGAAAAACGACTTTGCCAAGATCAGCAATCGGGTTCCGCATCTTTCGGCCTCTTATCCGACCAGGGAAATCAACAACCGTACGATTTTCTCCAAGCACGCCAGGACGCGGGCCGAGCTTTTGGGATGCCTGCCGAACTTTAAAGACCTGCATAACCTGGAAGTTACGAAGGGACGGTTTCTTACCCATGAAGACAATTTGATCGAGTCCGAGGTATGTGTTGTTTCCACAGCCTTGTCCCGGACTTTGTTCCCCTTTGGAGATGCCTTGGGGCAATCGATCAACATAGGTGGAAACCTTTACGAGGTCGTGGGCGAAGTGGCTCCTCGTTTCGAACTCAAGGACGAATCGAATCAAGGTTTCAAGGAACTCTTCGAAGACAACGTTTATTTGCCTCTGGAAACCATGTGGTCAAAGGTTTTCGATTACTATTACCGGGGATACGATGGATCTCCGCTCGTGTCGAAGATAACCTTGACCGTGGATGATCCGGAGAAATTGGTAACGGTTGCTCAAATGATCAGGGATATCTTGGCCAGTGATCATGGAATTGAGGATTTTATGGTGACCGTTCCGCTTGAACTGATGGAGCAGGCGGAGAAAGCCAAAATGACTTTTGTCGCTCTTATGGGGCTGGTTGCAGGGATATCTCTTTTGGTTGGTGGGGTAGGGATCATGAACATCATGCTTGCGACCGTCACGGAAAGAACCCGGGAAATCGGAATACGCAGAGCTCTTGGGGCCCGTCGCTCGGACATCGTCATGCAATTCCTTCTTGAAACCATGGCCCTCACCGGATTGGGGGGTATCCTTGGTATTCTGATCGGACTGCTTTGCGAACCCGCCTACGGTACCTTGATCGAATTGATGGAAACCTTTGCCCCGAGCGTGTACGAATCCCTTCCGCCTTCCATGAAAGGAATGACTCCGGAAGTCGTTTATTGGTCCTTGCCGGTTGTTTTTGGCATAGCGGTTCTCACGGGAGTGATTTTTGGGATCTATCCTGCCCGCAGGGCAGCGAAAATGAGTCCCGTGGACGCTCTTCGTCATGTTGCTTGAGTCAGGTACGACGAGGGAAGCCTTGCCGGCATACTGGACGGACAAAGCGGCGGTAGGCGAACAATCCGATGGAGGTGTGTCTTGAGTCAGTAGTGGCTGGCCATGGTCCTCCGTGATGAGTGGCAATGCCAGGGATGACTCCCGGGGGTAAGCCTCCCCAAAGAAGGCGTCCGACTCGTGATTCAACCACGGGGAAAAGGCGTTTGGCCAATGCCTTGTCTTTCTCATGAGCGTGGATCGTTCCGGTCAGGCTTCCTTCCATGGACCGTGCGATTTCCAGGAACTCCTCCGGTTCACCGCAGCGTACGATGATCGAGGTGGGGCCGAAGGCTTCCGTGCGAAGAGTGCGGTTTTTCATGAAATGAGCGCCTTTGGTTTCGAAAAACCGACAGAAGGCGTGGTTTTCGCTTTCGTTCTCGTCCTTCTGATTCGATGCGACTAAGTTGAGAGAGGAAGCAAGTTCACGGGCAACGGAATGATAGTTTTCGAAAACCGCCCGGTTCAGCATTTCGGTGCTTGGCGTTCGATTGACCGCGGCTCCGACCCATTGAAGAAACGGTTCGATACCCTGACCTTCAATCAGGACCAGAATTCCGGGCTTAGTGCACATCTGTCCGGAGAACAAGTTGACGGCGGTCACGAAAGCCTTGGCCAAATCCTTCCCCTTTTTCTCGAGGGCATGAGGTAGAACGAAGACGGGGTTCAAACTGCCCATCTCGCCGTGAAAGGGGAGGGGAGTCCTGCGCTGTCCGGCCAATTTGCGGAGGGCTTTTCCTCCCTTGAGTGAACCGGTGAATGCCACGCATGAAGTTCTTGGATGCTCAACCAATTCCCGGGTGACCGCGTGTTCGATCCCGTGAACAAGTTGAAAAGTTTTTGCGGGCATACCCGTTTCCCTCAAGGATTCTTCGACCAAATCAGCCAAGGATTGGCAGGTGCGGGCATGATCAGGGTGCGCTTTGACCACGACTGGACATCCGACTGCCAATGCGGAAGCCGTGTCCGTTCCGACGACTGAAATGGCAAAGGGAAAATTGCAGGCTCCGATTACGAGCACTGGTCCAATCGGGACGTTTGCGGTTTGCATCCCCGGTTTCGGGATAGGTTTGCGATTTGGTTCCGATGGTTCCTCCTTTTGCTCTTTCCATTTGCCGCTTTCGGCGAGGCCGGCGAACAATTCCAGTTCCGTAATTGTCCTTTTGAGTTCGAACACCAATCGGTCATGACCTAGCGAAGTTTCGGAGTCTGCGATCAAGACGAGTTGATCCTTCTGTTCCTCCAAATGCCTGGCGATGGTCCTAAGGAGCCTGCCCCTTTCTTTACCCGGTTGTTTTCGAAAGGATGCAAAGCAGGACCAGGCGCCCTTCATCGCCTCGTCGATTTCATGAGGCGAAGCATCGGGATACTTTTTTCGAGCCATTCCTTCCTTTACAAATGCATGCTTTCGTAAATGTCGGCAATTTTTCGAATGGCCAACGCATAGGCAGCCATTCTTCTGTCCTTGATTTTGTCATTGGTCAGAAACTGTTCTTTGATCTCGCCGTATGCCTCGCGCATGGTGTCCTCGAGTCCGGAACGCACGAGGTTGATTTCATCGGGACCGGTAAGAAGTTCTTTTCTTGATTCCTCGTCCAATTTTTTGCCTATGCCGCTCTCGATGGCATCAACGATTTTTTGGCCTTGGGCCTCAGCGAATCGCCTGTCCATACGGCCAAAGCGGACATGAGAGAGGTTCTTGATCCACTCGAAGTAGGAGACCGTAACTCCACCGGCATTGAGATAGGCATCCGGAATGACGAAAGTTTCTTTCTGACAAAGGATTTCGTCCGCCTCATAGGTCAAGGGGCCATTGGCGGCTTCGGCTATGACGTTTGCTTGGATCCGAGGCGCATTTTCATGATCAATCACCCCTTCCATTGCGGCGGGGATCAATACGTCGCAAGGGTGCTCGAGCAGTTCCTTTCCCCCCTTGAAGAATTGCCCGTCCCGAAAGCCTTCGACTTTTCCATGTTCCTTCTTGTACCCGAACACCTCTTCCACGTTGAGTCCGTTTTCATTCAGCAGGGCACCGTCCCTCTCCAAAATGGCAATGACGTTGGCGCCATCCTCTTCCTGAAGAAATTTTGCGGCATGATACCCCACGTTACCCAACCCCTGAACAATGATTTTCTTGCCTTCCAAGTTTCCGTTCAGTTTGGCGAGGGCAACGTCATCAGGATTTCTGAAAAACTCCTGAAGTCCGTATTGAACCCCCCGACCGGTTGCTTCGATACGTCCGGCAACGCCGCCGAAATGAACGGGTTTTCCCGTTACGCATCCGCGGGCGTTGATGTCGGACGGGTGGAGTTGTTGATACTCATCGGCAATCCATGACATCATTCGCTGTCCGGTGCCCATGTCAGGGGCAGGGACGTTAAGTCCGGGACCGAGAAGGCCTCTCTTATCCAATTCCTGAGCGAAACGTCGGGTAATATGTTCAAGCTCGTCGAGGGTGTACTTCTTCGGGTCTATCTTGAGGGCGCCCTTGGAGCCAGCGTAGGGAACGTTTACGATTGCGCATTTGTAGGTCATCAACGCGGCCAACGCTTCGACTTCTTGCTGATCGACAAAGGGGGCATAGCGGATTCCGCCTTTTGCCGGCAAGGCGTGCTCGCTATGGGTTGCCCGCCATCCGGTGAAAATTTCGTACCCGCCTTTCAATTCAACGCCAAACTTCATTTCGCAAATTGCGTTGCAAGTCCGGATTTGCCGAGCCAACCCCTTGGGTAGTTTCAGTGCTTCGGCAGCTTTGTTGAAGCAAAGATCTACGCTTTCCAGGAAAGAGGTCGATTCAATTTCATTCATTCTATTTTCCTGAAGGAATTTTCAATGCGAATCAAACAAGAAGATTTTGACCGATCAAAACAGCGAAAAAAAAAGTCCGCCAGAGGCGGACTTTGAAAGTGAATGATAAGGGTAGGCTTACCAATCGGATTGCCTTGGTGGGCGATCTTCACGGGGGCGGGCTTCGTTAACCTTCAAACCACGTCCGCCCATTTCACTGCCATTCATCGCTTCGATCGCTTTGTTCGCTTCATCGGCGTCATTCATGGTTACGAAACCAAATCCCTTGGATCGACCCGAATGGCGATCCGATATGATCGAAGCCTTTTCCACGTTTCCGTATGCGCCAAACGCATCCGCTAATTCCTGGTCAGTGACCGACCAAGGGAGATTACCCACATATATTTCCATTGTACTGTATTTTTGATTATCCTGAATCGCTTGCTTGATGATTGGGTGAAAACCCTCGACAAAACAAGCGAGTAAAGGGTTTATTATGACAGGAACACCTTGTAAATCAACCGCAAAAGCCAAAACTTCATTTCTATTGCAAAGGGGATGAGTTTTAAAATTCGTTCCTATGTTGAATCCACCTCAGAGCAAATTCTTTTCCGATCAGTTCAGTTGATTCGCCTAACGGTCGGCACGGTAATCTCCGCTTTCTGTTCAGTTAGTGATAGATGTTCGGGACGAAAGCCTTGATTATGATTCAAAAACAGGTCAGGATGCATTCATGGTTCGCTTATCGCTTGCCGTGGCTTGTTTGTATGCAATGCAGGCTTCTGCTGAATCGACGTATGAAGTCGATGCCTCCTCTCATTGGGCCTTCCAGCCCATTCTGCAACCCAAGTTGCCTGATACCCGTAACACGGATTGGGGGAAGAATGAAATTGATGCCTTTGTCCTCCATCGTCTTGAAAAATCCGGAATCAGACCGCCGGAAAGGGCTGCCCGGAAGGTTCTCCGGCGTAGGTTGCACTACGCTTTGATCGGTTTGCCTCCCTCTAGCGTCGAATCGATCCCGGCTTTGGACAAGGAACTCGACAGACTTCTTGAATCGCCGCACTACGGTGAAAAATGGGGCCGGCATTGGCTGGACGTCGCGCGCTATGCCGACTCGAACGGATTGGATGAAAACTTGGCCTATGCCCATGCATGGCGTTACCGGGATTACGTTACGGATTGTTTCAACGCGGACGTGCCTTTCGACCGTTTCGTCATCGAGCAGATTGCTGGAGATCTTTTGGCCGAAGGAGAGTCCTTGAAGAAAGCGAACCGATTGAAGATCGCAACGGGATTTCTTGCTTTGGGTCCAAAGCTTTTGGCCGAACCCGATCCGGTCAAGTTGGAGATGGACATGATCGACGAGCAACTCGACGTCATCGGACGGGCTTTCCTTGGCTTGACCGTGGGATGCGCTCGTTGCCATGATCACAAGAGCGATCCTATTTCAATGGGCGAGTACTATTCCTTGGCCGGTATTTTCAAAAGCACGGTAACAATCGCCGAAGTGAAGCGACCGAGTCGTTGGTTCGAACACAATCTTTCCTCCGAGTTTCGATTGAAGTTTGCCCAAAAGCACGAATCGCTGATTGAGGCCCAAAAGAAGTTGATCCAGTCTTTCAAGGACCGGGCCAATCACGAGCTGGTTGACTTGGGGAAGATCGGAAAAATCCCCAAGAATCCCGTTCCCCTTTATTCCGAACAAGCCAAGAATGACTGGGCTGCCTTGGAGGAGACCTTGAAGAGATACGAGTCCCAAAGACCGGAATTGGAATATTCGATGGGAGTCAAGGAGGGTAACGTCACGGAATTGCATGTTTTTCTGCGAGGCGATCCTGACCTGAAGGGCGATCTGCGGACACGAGGATTCCTGGATCTTTTCCCTGCCGGATACGAAAATATGCCAGGGGAAAATGAAAGCGGGAGGTTGCAGCTTGCTCAATGGATTGCCTCCGATCGAAATCCTCTTTTTGCCCGAGTGATCGTGAATCGAGTCTGGCGTTGGCATTTTGGAAAAGGGTTGGTCGAGACCATGGACAACTTCGGGGTATTGGGAGCCAAGCCGACCCATCCGAAATTGCTCGATTGGCTGGCGTTTCAGTTCATCGAGGATGGCTTTTCGATCAAGGCTCTACATCGTAGGATTTTGAATTCCTCGACTTGGCAAGCGTCCTCTTTTTGTACGGATTCCACAGGGCAAAAGGATTCCGAGAATCAATGGTATTCCCGTTTCCCGGTCAACCGACTCGATGCGGAGGCCTTGCGGGATACCCTGCTTGCGCTAGGCGGGCAATTGGATTTGACCGTGGGCGGAAAAACCTGGGAGTATGAAAACCGCAAGCATGTCTTCAACCACACTTCGGTTGATGAGACCGAATATGAGATTCCGCGTCGCTCCCTTTATCTCCCGGTCATTCGAAATCACGTTTATGATATGTTCAACCTATTCGACTTTCCGGATCCCAATTCAATGAGAGGAGACAGGATGCAATCCTCGACGGCTCAACAGGCTCTTTTTCTCATGAACAGTCCTTTGGTTCAAAAAACCGCTGACTTCCTCTCTCGTGAAACCTACCAATCCGAGTCTCCCGAATTACAGGTACGCGCTCTTTATCGAAAGATTTTGAACCGCTCCCCCAAAGGAGATGAAATCCTGAGGGCTTTGGAATTTTTTAGAAATTTCAAGGATGCGGACAACTCGTATCTTCCGGGATCTGCCTTTGCTCAATCGATGTTCTGCTCGAACGAATTTCTCTACCTCCGATGACGATGAATCAGCGATGGACGGAACCCTTTGCCCGAAGACGCTTCTTTCGAGCCGGGGCAATGGGGTTGGGTTATTCCGTTTTGGCCAGTATGCTCCAGGGCGAGGCCAACCCATCGCGCTTCCCCCAGAGAGCCAAAAGGGTGATCTTTCTTTTTATGAAAGGAGGACCTTCACAGGTCGATACCTTTGACTTCAAACCCGCCTTGCAACGAGACCACGGCAAACCCTTGCCTTTTGCCAAGCCCAAGTTCAGTTCGCCAAGACCGGAAACTTGCTTGCCTCGCCCTGGTCTTTCGACCGATACGGCGAGAGCGGTCATTCCATCAGCGAGCTTTTTCCGAATTTATCGAGTCATGCCGACGAGCTTTGCTTCATACACTCGCTTCACGGAACAAACCCTGCTCATGGCGCCGCCACCTTGAAATTACATACCGGAAGTGACAACCTGATCCGACCCGGAATGGGCGCATGGGTGTCCTACGGTTTGGGGAGCGAAAACGAAAACCTTCCCGCTTACGTGACCATTTGTCCGACCCTTGCCCATGGCGGGGCTCAAAATTGGGGTTCGGCGTTTTTGCCGACCGTGCACCAAGGATGCCCGATAGGCAACGCTTCGGATTTGGCCGACAAGGCCAAGATTCGTCATATTTCAAACGGTAAGCTTACTTTCGTCCAACAGAGATCTCAGCTTGCCATGATCAGGTCCTTGAATGAATCTTCATATCTCAAGGGAGGCTTTGGGGAGGAGCGCCTCAACCAAAGAATCGACAGCTTCGAGCTTGCCTTTCGCATGCAAGGTTCGGTTCCCGAAGCGCAAGACATTTCGGGAGAGACTCTTTCGACAAGGAAATTATACGGGCTGGATACGCCTCTTACTCAAGATTTCGGGCAACAGTGTTTGATGGCCCGCCGTTTTGCCGAGCGGGGCGTTCGGTTCGTGCAAGTTACGCACAGCGATCAGAAAGTTCAGTGGGACCAGCATGGAAACTTGCGTGCAGGTCATGCCGAACGGGCCGCCCAAGTGGACCTGCCGATTGCCGGATTGCTCAGTGACTTGAAAGCCCGCGGAATGCTAGACGACACTCTCGTGGTTTGGGGCGGAGAGTTCGGGAGGACTCCGACCGTTCAGGGACCCAAGATGGATGGAAGGGATCATAATCCGCACGGATTCACGATCTGGATGGCCGGCGGGGGCGTGAAGGGAGGTTTTGCTTATGGTTCAACCGACGAGTACGGATACTACGCTCAGGAAAATCCAGTTCACGTTCATGATTTTCATGCGACCCTGTTGGCCTTGCTTGGATTGGATCACGAGAAGCTTACTTATCACCACGCCGGGCGGGATTTCCGCCTCACCGACGTCGGCGGGAAAGTGGTGCATGAGATTTTCGCATAGAGCGTGAGAACCGTCAGTCAGCTGAAGTGATTGAGCAGTCGGCTGAATCTTTCGCCGGCGATCTGAATTCTGTCCAAGGTCGCGTTATCGATGTCTTGTTCGAATTCCTTTTTGGTTTTGATATCGGTGTTCTCATAGGCAACTTTCGCCGCGACGCCTCGCAACCTTGACGACAAAAATAGGCTCATGGCCTTGTAAAATCTTCCTTCGAATCCAAGGCATTCCTTGAAGCGGGTGGTAAGGGCTGCGAAGCTTATTGATATGACCATGGCCGGTTCGGTTGCCTTTACGTTGACCATCGGGGCCTCCTCTTCGATGAAAGACATCTCACCGAGGATTTCACCGCTTTTGATTTTTGCAAGTGAGGTTCCATCCGGCAAAACAACGTCGAATTTTCCTTTCAATACGAAATAGATTTCATGGAGGGGTACGTTCGCTTCAATAAGAAACTCCTCGGGCTGTATGTTTTTTTTGATTCCCATGTCAATCAGCCACTCGATGTCCTGATCATTGAAATCTCCCAATATATGCAGTACTTTTCTCATTTCCTTGTTTTCCTTCAGGAGTTTTTATTCGATCAAATCCAGTTGGTATTTCTGTTTCACCAAGTTGAGACGGGTGAGTTCGACGTACATCTCTCTTTTGAGCAACTTTTCTTCCTCCAGCAAAACGTCGGATTTGTCGTAAATTCCCAAGGGCCAGGCTGACTTGATGTCGGCAAGTCTTTTTTTCTGCAAATCGAGCATTTCTTTCTGAAAGTCCAAACTCCTTTTGGCTTGGCTCAATCTTAGATTTTCCGAGTTGAACGAATTTCGCTGCCTTGTGACATGCTGAACTTTCTCAAGCTCGGATTTCCTGATCTCTTCACGAGCCTGTTCCAATTTTTTACGGGTAAGGTATCGGTCCGTAATCGGTAGCGTCAGGCTTAAGCCCAAAGTCAATTCCTGTCCGTGTTTTTGAAAGTCTATTCTGTTTTTGCTCCGATGTCCGGCGCTTCCGATCAATTCAACGACCGGGGAAAAGCCGGTCTTGATTTCGTCATATTTGCTTCGAGCTATGTCAACGCCCGCCTGTCCCAATTTTGCGGACAAGGAGTTGTCGAGGTCGAAATCATTCTTGAACTCGAAATCTTCCGGCACGATGAATTTCTCGTACTTCTCCCAAAAAGAATCATCGGCATTGAGCAAAAAGCCAATTTCCGCTTTGGCTACTTCAAGGGAATGAGCGCTGTTCAGAATTTGAGCTCGAATGCTCTCCAAATCACGTATGCTGTCGCTGAACAAAATCCGGTCCACAATGCCAGTTTTCAGTTTCTTTTGGTAAACGGATAACTTTTCGTTTGAGATCGCTTCGATTTTAGGAAGGAATTCCATTTGGGTCTGTGTCGATACTGCGTTGAAAAACAGGTTGGTGAGGTTTTTCAGCACTTTCTGCTCTTCGACCATCAGTGTCCATTGCGCTCGGTTGACTTCATTTCTGGCAATGATTTCTTCCTTCCTGTTCTTGTGCCCATCATACAAAACCCACCTGCTTTCGAGTCCATACGAAAAGGTGTTGTAGGGTTCGGGTTCGGAATAGGTTTCGAATTGAGATACTTTTCGGTAATCGTCGAAGGAAACCTTTGCCTTAAGAGTCGGCAGTCTTCCAAACTTGATTATGGGGATTCCTTTTTTGCTGATTCGCAACTCGGTTTTTTTCAAAAGAACGTCGGGGGAATGCTTTAATGCCATTTCTCTCAGGACAAATAAATTCCAGCCATCGTTGATTTGAGTTTGATTTGAATCCCGTGAAGAGAAAACCGATTCCGCTTCGGATTCAGGGGGGATGGAAATCTTTTCCGGAAACTGGGCATTCCCGTTCGAGTTTTCGATGTTTGCCGGAGATAATTCAGGATTGTTTTGAACCTTTTGTTTGGAGTCTATTCTGGCAAGCAGTTTGCCTAATTTATCATCCACGTCGCGTACTCTTTCCGCGATGCCCTTGTCCTTTTCCCGAGATGAATCCTTTGCCGGCCTTTCTTGAGCAATCAGACAAGGCATCAAGATCATGAGGAAACAATAAAATGGCAGCAAATAATTCATGACAAAGCGTGGTGCATTTTGGCGTAATGTCCGTCTTTTTGCAAAAGTTCTTCGTGCGTTCCTTGTTCCACGCATTGCCCGCCGTCCAATACGATGATTTGATCCGCGTCCCTTGCTATTTTCAGGCGATGAGCAATGAAAACGAGGGTGCAGTTCATCGACTTGAGGTTATTGATTATCCTGTCTTGGAGCTGGTTGTCGAGGGCGCTGGTCGCTTCGTCCATGATTAGAATTCGCGGTTTGCGAACCAATGCCCGCGCGATTGCGATCCTTTGAATCTGCCCGCCCGAGAACGCGCTGAATTGAGAACTGGTCAGGGTATGCAGTTTCATTGGTAGGTCGGAAATCTCCGACCAAATGCATGCGGCTTTGGCCGCCTCGACGATTTCTTCCAAAGAAGCATGGCTGGCTCCTTGAATGTTTTCGAACAAAGTGCCTCCAATCAGCCTGAAATCCTGTGGGACGACGGCTATGTAGTTTCTCAAAACCTTTGGATCCAAGGCATGCAGTTCGTAGACGTCGAGAACCACATGTCCCCTGTTTGG
>JAYOII010000024.1:15219-16426 GCA_038118685.1 Opitutia bacterium | reverse complement strand
GGATCTCCACGACCCATTGTCCCTCGGTTACCTCCACGGGTTTGTCGAGGTTTCCCGCCAAGGGGCGCAACATCGCGGTCCAGAGGGCCCACAGAAACATCCAGATCAAAATCGCCCGGTTTGACTTCCGCAAGAGCAGAAGAGCCATGATGACGTCGAAGGCGCCGATCAAAGGCTGCAAGGTCCATGCAAGTTCAGGTTCAATCCCTTGCGAGGCAAAGAAGGGAAGCCACCCTGACTTGGTGATCAACCCCCAAGTACCGTGGCCAATGAAACAAAGGGCAACCGTCACCCGCAAGGTCCAATGCAATTGGGTCTGCAAAGTCTTGCGGTCTCCGGAATGCGGACTGAAAAGACCATGAAGAAAAAAATCTTTCGCATTCATAAAAACAATCCATGACAGGTTTGCCCAAAAAGGGAAGAACAGAAGACTGATGCCGATTGACCTTGAAGCTCGAATCAACTAGCGCTTCGTCCATGAACGTTTCACTCTTCTCCCGCTTTTTGATCGCTACGCTCCCAATCCTTCTCGCCGTCCTGCCCCTGAGGTTTTCTTTCTCTCAACCCAAAGATCAACCGGACGAAGATGCAAAAAATCTCGACGACGCCTGCGCCAAACTGAGGAATTTTGGAAAATTTTACGAGAAGCCCGAATCCCAGGGCCTGCAGAATGCCAAGTTTTTCTTTTGCTACATGCATCAATTCGGCTACGTCGACGGGAAGGACAAGAACGGTCTCGCCTTTGACGACTCGATGGAGGAGGTCCGCCGGTTTTGGATGGGACTGCAAGGAAAATTTGCCGACTACTGGAAATTCAAGGCAGTCAGCCAGTTGTCCAACGATCGGCACAACTATCCCGGTGATTACCGCCAATGGGGACACGAAACCTTCAGAAGCGCCAACCTGACCTTTGACGCCGGCTCTTTCTGGGAGGTCTCCTCGGTCGATGCTTTGGAGATCGGATACGGCAGAAGATCGGCTCGGATGGCGGACGAATGGCAACGCTCCGCCTACTTGACCAACGCATTGGAGCGCTCGGATTTCTCGAACAAGCTTTGGCTTTCGGACGAGGAAAACGGCAATCCTTTGGCCGCATGGATCAAATGGAAGCAGGGCATACACACTTTCGATACTGCCGTCTTTTCCGGGACTTATGACGATTACCTCGGGGGGTGGAAAGACAGCAAAACGTATTATGCCTCTTGGT
>JAYOII010000024.1:1660-15119 GCA_038118685.1 Opitutia bacterium | reverse complement strand
TATGACGATTACCTCGGGGGGTGGAAAGACAGCAAAACGTATTATGCCTCTTGGTCGGGTGATTTTTCGGAAGGAAGCGGTTTCGACCAAAAGGATCTTTGGCTTTCTTTCTACAGTCAGGACGGTACGACTGCCGAAGATCGACTGGCCAAAGGGAACGACTACGCCTTTGCTCTGGTCAACCGTCTCGCCCAAGGCCCTTGGGCCCTCCACACCTCGATCGGTTTTGGGAACAACGGTCCCCAGAGTGATCCGGACCTCGAGGGAGATTTTGGAGGGATTGTCGCCATGCCCATGTATTGGCTTCAGGAAGACCGTCTCAAACTGGTCCTGCGCTACCAGTACGAAGGTTCGGACAACCCCAAAGGCATCCGCTTGAACAGCCGTTATGCGCGGTTGGCCGAAGCGAGGGATTCGAGCGTGGACGTCAACAGTGGTCGGGGAGACGATCATCACAGCCTGTACGCCGGATTGAATTACTATTTTTGCGGAGAAAACCTGAAGCTGATTTCCGGCATTCAGCACGATGACCTCAGTTCGGAGGGAAAAACCCAATTCCAAGGTTGGACGCTGGGAACAAGTCTCCGCATCTGGTTTTGAATCGAGTTGAAAGTAGGCGAAAAAAACTACCGAACGATTTGGCTGAGTGAAACGGACGACCGAATCGTCCGTATCATCAACCAATTGGCCCTCCCGCACTCCTTTGAAACAGTTGATTTGCAGTGTGTTGACGAGGCCTGTTTCGCGATCAAGGAAATGCAGGTCAGGGGCGCTGGATTGATCGGCGCGGCCGCAGCTTTCGGAATGTACCTTGCGACCTTGCAAGCCGGAAACGAAACCTTTGATCAAGACTTGACGCAAGAGGCGCTAAAGCTCAAAGCCACCCGCCCCACCGCATCGAACTTGGCTTGGGCGGTCGATCGCATGCTTGACAAAATATCGGCGGGCAAATCCCCTGAGGTAAAAAGAACGATCGCAAAAGCCGAAGCTCAATGCATTGCGGACGAGGACGCGGAGTTCTGCCGAAAAATTGGTGAGCATGGAAAAGCAATCATCGAAGAAATCAGCGCCCGAAAAGAAGGAAAAACCGTGAACGTGCTCACCCACTGCAATGCGGGTTGGCTTGCCTTCGTGGATCACGGTTCTGCGACCGCTCCCATCTATGCCGCGCATGACTTTGGCATAGAAGTTCACGTCTGGGTAGACGAAACCAGGCCCAGGAATCAGGGCGCGAGCTTAACCTGTTGGGAACTTGCCCAACACGGGGTTCCCCATACTCTTGTCACCGATAACTTGGGGGGGCATTTGATGCAGCACGGTTTGGTCGACATGGTTCTGGTCGGAACCGACCGAACGACCCGAAGCGGTGACGTCGCCAACAAAATCGGGACTTATTTGAAGGCCCTCGCGGCCAAAGACAATGGCGTTCCCTTTTATGTCGCACTGCCTTCCTCCACTTTTGATTTCGAAATCCGGGACGGATTGAAGGAAATTCCCATAGAGGAAAGAGCGCCCGAGGAAGTCACCTTTGTCTCCGGTCTGTCCAAGGAAAAGGGCGAATGGACAAGCATTCGCCATTGCCCGCCGGAAACCGAGGCGAAAAATTGGGGTTTCGACGTCACGCCGGCAAGACTGGTTGAAAAGCTCATTTGCGAAAGAGGCCTTTGCGATGCCTCGGAGGAAGCGATCCTGGAGCTTTTCCCGGAGAAAAATACAAGTGGAAATTGACGAAGGCTACGTCAAGTTTTCCCTCTCCATGACGGATGGAGACATACCGAAGCACCCGGATTGGGAAAAACTCAATGAGGCAAGAGGAAGTCTTCATCAACTCGGGTTGATCGGGACTTATCCAAATGGCATTGGCTTTGGAAACGCAAGCATGAGGAATTCGGGACTTGAGTTCATCATTACGGGTACGGCCACGGGCGGAATCCCCATCCTGCGGAAAACCGACTATTGCCTTGTTCAATCTTTTGAATTGGAAAAAAATCACGTGAGAGCGACAGGCAGAACCAAGGCATCCTCCGAGTCCATGACTCATGGAGCGATTTACTCGGTCGACGAATCGATTCGTTGCGTCCTGCATTTCCACAATAGAAAAATTTTTGATTCCATGCTCCTCGACGGAACGGTTCCAAAGACAAAAAAAGACGTCGAGTACGGAACTCCCCGAATGGCAATCGCAATGGATCAAATCGTTCGAAGCAGGGCTAAAAGCAACGGTTTTTTTGCAACGGAAGGACATGACGAAGGCGTATTCGCATACGGCCCATCCATAGAAGAAGCCCTTGCGCAAACCTACGTCTTGGTTCGCAAGTTCGGTTAAGGATCGCCGAGCGAGGCATACCTCCGCTTTTTTTCCGGACGAAGAAAGGATCAATCCTCTTGAAAATCGCCCAATGCCAAGAGGGCAAATGACTCCTGACGGCGCTTGTCGCCGCCATCTCTTTCGATTGGATTACAATCAGCTCTGATTTTTGTAATGGTTTTCTTAGACGAAGGGAGGTTATAATCCTCTCATGAAATCGCATGAAGTTCTCAAGGGTTCAATGGAGCACGTCGGGGTCAAGACCATTGCCTCCGATCTCGGAGTCTCCCCTTCCCTCCTTTACAAGTGGTGCCAACCCGGAGGCGAGCCAACGGACAGCGGGGCGACCAACCCGCTTGACCGGCTTGCCAAAATCTTCGAGGCCACGGGGGATGAGCAAATCATTTCATGGCTTTGCCAAAAAGCGGACGGTTTTTTCTGCCCCAACCCCAAAGCCGACAAAGACGCGACCAAAAATTTATTCGCTCACACTCAAAAACTGGTCAGCGAGTTTTCGGATCTTCTGCAGGTCGTATCAGCAAGCTATTCCGAAGACGGGGAGATCTGCTCCAAAGACAGCCAAAGAATTCGGCGGGAATGGGAGGACTTGAAATCGGCGGGCGAATCCTTTCTCAGCGCGTGCGAAGAAGGTAATTTCGACAACTCATGACCTTGCCCGTTGAAAGTCATCTCAGTCGAACGAACAAAATACAGCAAGCCAAGCTAAGATCAATATTGGATCACCCAACAGCGCCCTTGGGAAAAATGTTCGGCTTCTGCCGCTGAAATCCATCGCTCGCGATATCTTTCTCCCCATGAATCGGTAAAGGCTATTTCTCCGGTCTCCTTGTTGTATCCGTGAATAATGCAAATATGCCTGCTATCCGAAATATGCGGTCTCCGGCTGTTGAGGACGCTCTCGGACTCATCCTCCACCGTCTTTTTCCAATCCTTTGGGTTGATCGATTTCCTTTGGGTCGTTCGATTATTTGCAATCCGGTTGAAAACTTCGGTCGAGTGCATTCCCCACAATATGGGAACACCCGAGTCAATCGAACGCTGAATCTCCCGGAAACCGGGATGACCCGGCAAGGCATCGAAAGTTCGACCTGCCGCCCAAACTTCCTGCTGCACAGACTTGACCAAAGTCGGAGTATGGGTTCCGCCCCCCAAACCGGTGCTGCCCGCCATGGCCAACAAATACATGTCTGCCGGAATCTCCATATATCGCATGCATCTCTCGAAAGTCGCGGGAACGCAATACCCCTTGGGTCCTTGATCAACCATGGGTATGTTTCGGATCACCGTATCCCCGTTCGCCCGGTTGTCCACGTTTGACCTGTGCACCCGGCGGATGTGCATGTCCGCAACTTTTTTGGGCTTGCCGCGGGAATCAGCAACCTCGACGGGTTCGATTGCAAGGCTAACGAACTCACCCTCGGCAATGGAAAGCAAAAAACTATGCCCAGACCAGTCCCAACGTGAAACTTTGCGCTTGGAGGAACCCTGTCCGTAATTTTGCTTCCGCGGCTTGCCCAATGCCTTTTCCAAGGTTTCCTTGATCGATTCCTCGTCACGCTCGATCCATTGTTGCAAAACCTTGGGATCTTTCGTGACCGACCCCTCCTTGAAATGAGCCTCGGCCGTTCCGGCGGATGCGAAGCAATCCCCCTTGTTGGCAAATACGACTGACAAGCCCGAGGCTTTTTCGGTTGAGCCGTAGAGGGCTGCCGAGTAGGGTCTTGCTCCAAGCAAAGAATAGGTTGGGGAGGCATAGTACCTGAAACTGACTGAATTTTCCGTGGATGATTCGATTGGCCAGCCCAACCGCTTGCCCACTTCCTTCGGATCGTCATCCCAAAGCAAGCCGTCTTTGAACAAGGACTGCCCCAGGGTTTCGTTCATTTGATCGAAGCCAAAGGCGCTTTGGGCCGATTGACCAGGGGTGACAGCGGCAGAAGACGGGGGGCTCCCGGGTCGTTCCGTCTTCTGCAAGACAAGCTTTCTGCTCTCGGGCGAGAGCACCGAAACAGAAATCAGGTAGGTTGCCCCGTTTCGGCCCATCAACTGAACCCGATCCCCTTTCACCTGAATAATCCGGGCCTCGATTTCGACTCCTTCAAGGTTGGTCAAAGAAAGCCATTCTTTTCCTTGAGCAGAAAGAGCAAGAGCCAAAGCCACAACCAAAAAGACTACCTTGTTCATTTTATTGATCAAATGAAGTCATCCTCGAATAGCAAAGAAAAAGCCCAAGGATTTCAGGTCTCCCTCAAAGAGGGTTGCAGGGATTCAAGGAGCCCGTTAACTTGATGAGCTTTCAAACCTTCAAACACCCATGTCTTCGACCTCCACAATAGTCTACACCAAAACGGACGAGGCTCCGGCCTTGGCGACCCATTCCCTTCTGCCCATCTTGCGGGCCTTCACGGCCGGAACCGGCATCGATTTCGAACTCAAGGACATTTCCTTGGCCGGTCGCATACTCAGCCATTTCCCCGATGTCCTTGAACCGGATCAACGCGTTCCCGACGCTCTCTCGGAATTGGGCGAATTGGCCACCCGCCCGGAAGCAAACATCATCAAGCTCCCCAACGTCAGTGCATCCGTCCCTCAACTTCAGGACGCCATCAAGGAACTGCAAGACAAAGGCTTTCCAGTACCCGACTTCCCGACTGATCCGCAAACCGAGGAAGAGAAAGCGGTTCGGGCAACTTACGCAAAAGTCTTGGGATCCGCCGTAAACCCCGTCCTAAGGGAAGGGAACTCGGATCGCCGCGTCGCCAAACCGGTCAAGGAATACGCCCAAAAGAATCCCCACCCCATGGGTACTTGGTCGAGCGAATCAAAGTCCCACGTCGCGCACATGAGTTCAGGCGACTTTTACGGAAGCGAAAAATCCATCGTGATCCCCAAAGACACAACCGCGCATATCGAATTCAACGATTCTTCCGGTGAAAGCAGAATTCTGAAGGACGAACTCGCGCTTTTGGAAGGCGAAGTAATCGATGCTTCGGTAATGAACCGCAACGCGCTCCGCTCCTTCCTCGCCGAACAACTCGACGAAGCCGTTGAGCAGGACGTCTTGTTCTCCCTTCACATGAAGGCAACCATGATGAAGGTTTCCGACCCGATCATCTTCGGCCATTGCGTGGAAGCCTACCTTGGAGACGCACTCGAGGACTTTGAAAGCGAATTAAGCTCCGCCGGTTTCAACCCGAACAACGGGCTTAGCGATTTTTACCGGGCAATCGAGACCTTGAACCCTGAGAAACAAGCCGCCATCAAGGCGAAGCTGGAAGAGGAATTGGAGAACCGCCCCGCTCTCGCCATGGTCAATTCGGACAAGGGCATCACCAACCTGCACGTCCCCAGCGACGTCATCATCGACGCATCGATGCCCGCCATGATCCGTGCCTCGGGTCAAATGTGGGGACCGGACGGGAACCTCAAGGACACCAAAGCGGTCATACCTGACCGCAATTACGCCGGGATTTATCAGGCTACGATCGATTTCTGCAAGGAGCATGGAGCCTTCGACGTACCGACCATGGGCAACGTCGCAAACGTCGGACTCATGGCCAAGAAAGCAGAGGAGTACGGTTCGCACGACAAGACCTTCGAAGCCGAACGGCCCGGTGTGATCCGGGTGATCGACGCGGACGGAACCGAGCTGCTTGCCCACGAAGTCCAAACCGGCGACCTTTGGCGCATGTGCCAGACCAAGAAGGTCGCTATTGTCGACTGGATCAAACTTGCCGTAAACCGTTCCCGTCTGAGCGGAAGGCCGGTTCTTTTTTGGTTGGACGAAAACCGGGCCCATGACGCCAACCTCATTGCCTACGTCAATTCCGAACTTCCCAAGTTGGATACCGAAGGATTGAACGTCACCGTCCTGCCTCCGGCCGAAGCCACCCGGGTCACCTGCCAACGTTGCAAGGACGGGCTCGACACCATTTCAGCAACCGGGAACGTACTGCGTGATTACCTGACCGACCTCTTTCCCATCCTCGAATTGGGCACCAGCGCCAAGATGCTTTCCATCGTGCCTCTTCTCGCCGGAGGTGGTCTTTTCGAGACCGGCGCCGGTGGCTCCGCCCCAAAGCACGTCCAGCAATTCGTGGAGGAAGGACATCTGCGTTGGGATTCCCTGGGTGAATTTCTAGCCATCGGGGTATCCCTCGAAGACCTGGCTGAAAAATCGGGCGATCCCAAAGCGAAAACCTTGGCCGATTGCCTTAATGACGCGGTCGGAAAATTCCTCGACGAAAACAAGTCTCCTTCCCGCAAGGTCAATGAACTGGACAACCGGGGCAGCCACTTCTACCTCGCCCTCTTTTGGGCGGAAGCCCTTGCGGCTCAGAACAGGGACAGTGAATTGAAAGACCGTTTTTCACCGCTTGCCTCCACCATGCGTGAAAACGAACAAGCCATTGTCAACGAGCTAAACGAGGCCCAAGGCAAGCCCGTAGATCTGGGTGGATACTACCTGACCGACGATGCGAAGACTTCCTCGGCCATGCGACCAAGTCCGCTCTTCAACGAAGCTTTGGCCAGCTTGAGCTAAAACCCGCCTTGCCGAGCGGGCAGTCGGAAAACTTCCGGACCCTGAATTTTCAAGTTGCCACAAGGCCGCGAGTTTTCACAACTCTAAGCCATGTCAGGCCAAAACCTTTCCATCTTGATCGGACTCACCCTCGGTCTTCTCTGTGCTTCGGCGAAGAAACCCAACGTCCTGTTCATCCTAGTCGACGACATGGGATGGAAGGATCTGAGCAACGAGGGATCGACTTTTTACGAAAGCCCGAACGTCGACCGCATCGCCCACGAAGGAATGAAGTTCACCCGAGGGTACGCAACCTGTCAGGTTTGCAGCCCCTCCCGGGCAAGTATCTTGACGGGCAAGTATCCGACCAATCACGGGATCACGACTTGGATCGGAGACCGCGCAGGCGAAGCATGGCGTGGCGCCGGACGGCACGACAGCCACCTTCCCCCCGAATACGAGCGTAACCTGCGGGCCTCCGAGATCACCTTGGCCGAGGCCATGAAGGCAGACGGATACAAAACCTTTTTCGCAGGGAAATGGCACCTCGGGAGCAAGGGATCTTGGCCCACCGATCACGGCTTCGAAATCAACAAGGGCGGCTGGGACGTAGGCAGTCCGAGAGGAGGCTTTTTCTCTCCTTGGCAAAACCCAAACCTTGAATCCGGTCCGAAGGGAGAATCTCTCACTTTGCGCCTTGGGCGTGAAACCGCCGACTTCATCGAAGATCACAAGGACCAACCCTTTCTCGCGTACCTTTCCTTTTACACCGTACACGGCCCGATCCAAACCACGCCCGAGCTCTGGAAAAAATACCGGGACAAGGCGGAGAAGACGGGTCTGGCCAAGGAACGTTTTCTTTTCGACCGACGACTCAACGTCCGCCAAGTCCAAGATTGTCCGATCTACGCTGGGATGATCGAATTGATGGACAAGGCGATCGGAACGGTGCTCGCCAAACTTGACGAGCACGGATTGGACAAGAACACGATCATTTGCTTTACCTCGGACAATGGAGGCGTTTCCTCCGGGGACGCCTTTGCCACCTCAAACCTTCCCCTGCGCGGTGGGAAAGGGCGCCAATGGGAAGGCGGAATTCGAGAACCGTTTTACCTTAAAGCCCCGGGAACAACCAAACCCGGATCCACCAGCGACGTCCCGGTGAGCGGAATAGACTGGTATCCCACGATCCTGGAACTATGCGACGTCCCGCTACCGAAAAAGCAAAAGGTGGACGGGGTCAGCCTGGTTCCCCTGCTCCGAGGAAAGTCCATCCCCCACAGACCTCTTTATTGGCACTACCCCCACTACGGAAACCAAGGAGGCGAACCCAGTTCCATCATTATGGAGAGAGACTGGAAACTGATTCACTACCACGAGGATGGGAGAGACGAGCTGTATCATTTGGGCAAGGATCAAGCTGAACAAAACGACCTGTTTGCAAAAGAGTCCAAGCGGGCCGGGCAAATGAGAAAAACCCTCGATGTCTGGCTCAAGAAAACAAAGGCCAAGTTCCCCGGAAAGGACGAACGGCATGATCCCGCAAAGCGGGCCGCCCGTTGGGAAAGCATAAAGGGTACCGGCAAAGAACGGTTGGAAAAGCAGCACGCCGGTTTCCTCAAGCCTGACTACCAACCCAACAAGGATTGGTGGGGAAGCTCGCCCAAAGACTAATTTACTCCACGATTTTCCAACCAGCCAACCAACTTTGCCAAAGCCCGGGCCCGATGGCTTATCCTGGCCTTTTCTTCAAGTGGTATCTCGGCGAAAGTAAACTTGCTCTCATCGGGAAGGAACAACGGGTCGTACCCAAAGCCTCCCGTTCCACGCCTCTTGGAAAGCAAAGTTCCCTCGCAAGCGCCGGAAAAGGTTTCATCCACCCCTTCCCCGACCAAGGCCAGAACACACCTGAACCGGCAGGATCGTCTTGCTTGAGGGACTTTTTTCATTTCCTCGAGGACCTTGTCGTTATTGGCCTCATCATCGCAATCCAACCCCGCATACCGCGCCGAAATTACACCTGGCCGCCCATCCAGGGCGTCAATCTCGATCCCACTGTCATCAGCGAGAAACCAACCGTCCGAAGGCCCTGTTTCACGAAGCCCTTCCGCCTTCAATCGTGAATTCCCCTCGAAGGTCGACTCCGATTCCTCGACTTCCGGCATCCCTCCGATCTCTTCCGGACCTTTTACGGAAATAGGCAAACCCGCGTCTTCCAATGCGGTTTGCAACTCGTGAAGTTTGTGGGCGTTGCCCGAGGCTAGGTAGATGGTCTTCATAAAAATCCATGGGTCAGGCGGTCTTCGCCAAATTGTTCTTCGAGAGGTTCCAGAACGCCATATTCAGCCAAACCCGGACCGGGCAAAGCTTCCTCGCCCTCGAAGATCTTCGGCGAACGATAGTTAAAAAGATAGTCCACTTGGCCGGACTCGAGCAGAGAACGGGCCAAGGTCGGTCCCCCTTCGCAATACAGGGCATGAAGCTTCAATTCGGACAAGACCGAGGGCAAGGAGGAAAGATCAACCCTTCCGTCCCCGGACTCCTCGGCCTCAATCAAGCGAACCCCGCAGCCCTTGGCCCGGGCAACTCGCTCCTCATGCTTCGTCCCTTTGGCGGTAGTTAGAATTACGGTCCGATCGGAAAACTCGTCGACATAGACCTTTCGCGAAACCACCTCATCGCGCAAAGTCGAAAGCGCCGAATCAACCACAATGCGTACCGGACACCAAGTCTCATCCGGCAAGCGTACAGTGAGGGACGGATCGTCCGCCAGCACCGTTCCGGAACCCGCGCAAATGGCGGGAAACAGTCTACGCCAGCGCATGACGTCCGCCCTTGCCTCCGCACCGGTCACCTCGCTGGGGTACCCCGGGCGCTCCGCAACCATTCCGTTGGCTGATTCAGCTAACTTCAGAGCAATAAGCGGAGCGCCTGAGCGCATGTTGTGATTGAAAATAAAATTCAAGCGCGTCGCCTTCTCCCGAAGAGCATCGGGAGCTAACTCCACTTCCAACCCCGAGCCCCTCATAAGTTCCAAACCGATTCCGGAATGACTGGGATTGGGATCGGCGCAGGCGACGAACACTTTTTTGATTCCCGACTTAAGAATTGCCGAAGTACATGGAGGGGTTTTCCCATGAGTCGAGCAGGGCTCAAGAGACACGAACATAGCCGCGTCCGTCCCGGGCTCTCGGCCAAGAGAGGCAAAGGCTTCGATCTCGGCATGCGGTTCGCCGCAAGCCCGGTGGTAACCCTCGGCCACGACCTCTCCGCGCTCAACAATCAAAGCGCCGACCATCGGGTTCGGGTGGGTTCTCCCCCACCCCTTGCGAGCAAGCTCCAATACCCGCCTGAAAAACCTCTCCTTTTGCCGGTCGTCCAAAGTCACGGGTTCGATCGCCTAGCCCAAGGTCAGAGAAAGCCCGACCGGGCAATGGTCGGACCCCTCCCATTCGGGAAGAATGCAAGCGTCCCGCACCGAAGTGGCGAGATCATCGGAAACGATAAAATAATCAATCCTCCACCCGACGTTTCTCGAACGGGCTCCGGCACGGTAAGACCACCAGGAATAGGCCCCTTCCTCATCCGGGTACAGGTGGCGGAAGGAATCAAGAAACCCTTCCGCCAATAGGTTGGACAGACCCTCGCGCTCCTCATCCGTAAAACCCGCATTTTTGCGGTTGGTCTTCGGGTTCGCCAAATCGATCTCGCGGTGAGCGACGTTCAAGTCGCCGCACAAAACCACGGGTTTTTCCCGACGCAAGTCGATCAGGTAATCTTTCAAATCCGGATCCCAAGAGTCGTAACGGTAGGGCAAGCGGGATAGATCTCCCTTGGAATTGGGAACGTAAACGTTCACCAGGAAGAACCCATCGAACTCGCAGGTGATCATCCTTCCTTCCCCCGTGTGTTTGCCTCCGGGAAAATCCTCGCTCACCGAAAGTGGTTTCTTCTTGGAAAAAACCGCGGTGCCCGAATAGCCTTTTTTTTCGGCCAAGTGGTAATGCCTGAAGGCATAGCCAAAGTCCTCCTCCGGAATAACGCTTTCGTTTAGCTTGACCTCTTGAAGACAGAGCATGTCCGGCATACGGGTCTCGACGAATTGATCGAAGGTCTTTTTACGGCAAGCCCGCAAGCCGTTCACGTTCCATGAGACGAGCTCGGTCGTGGATTTTTGAGTAGTCATTGAATTTTCAATCTCTTAAAACAAAAGGTTGCAACATTGGGTCAAAACAATACCCATGTTGTTCTTTCCATCATTCGACAAGAAAAAGAAATCAACATGGCATCACCAACAGATATTCGCAAGGGTCGCGTAATCGTGTACCAGGGAGCTCCCCACCTCGTTCTTGAAATGCTTCACCGCACGCAAGGAAGACAGGCTGGGTTTGTCCAAACGACAATGAGAAACCTCCAAAGCGGTTCGACGACCACCACCAAATTCCGCTCGACGGACAACGTTGAGTTCCTGCACACCACGACGCAAAAGCTGGAATACAGCTACAAGGACGCCGAGGGCCATCACTTCATGGACTTGGAGACTTATGAGGACAGCGTACTCGACAGCGAAATGATCGGTGAAGACGACTGCTTCCTTGTGGAAGGCAATACCTATGACATCCTGCTTGTCGACGGCGACCCAATCCGTTTGGAATTGCCTGCATCCGTGGAGGCTACGGTTGTCGAGGCTGCCGATGCCGTGCGCGGAGATACCGCGGGCAACGTGTTGAAACCCGTTACCATTTCATCCGGCATCACTGTCCAAGTTCCCTTGTTCATCAAGAAAGACGACGTCATCAAGATCAGTACGAGTGACCGCTCGTATTTGGGACGAGTTTAGACAAAATTCTTTACCTTGCCCCTGGCGGCAAGTAGTCGGACTTGAGGGAAGACCAAGTTACGCCACCCGCTCGACAACCAAAGGAGCGGGGTTGGGTCGCTTGGGCGCCAAACGATAAGAGGCTTTGAAATATTCCATCGCCACGTTCAAGCGCTTCTCGTCGTTGTAGTGTATGATCATCAGAGGCTCGCCTTGCTTCATTTGAGTGCCCACCTTGCAAAGTTCAGCCACACCGGAAGCAGGGTCGAATTTCTTTCCATCGCCATGAGCCAGTATCTGTACGCCCCGGGCGAGTTGACCCGCATCGATCGTGTGAACGTATCCACGTTTGGGAGCGGGCAACTTTTTCGTATGCTTGGCAACCGGAAGCTTTTCGGGATTGTCTATCACCTTGCTGTCGCCCCCTTGGTACTCGACTATTTCCTTGAATTTTTCCAAGGCCGTTCCATCCTCCAAGTGTTTGCGGACGGTCTGTTTGGCCGAGAGAGTCGAGCCGGCTACGCCAGCCAACCTCACAATTTCCATGCCAAGCTTCATGACGAGATCCTGTAAATCCTCAGGCCCCTCGCCCCTAAGCAATTCGATGGCTTCCTTAATTTCCAAAGAGGCTCCGACGCAGGTGCCCAAAGGCTGGTTGACGTCCGTCACCAAGGCAACGCAACGTCTTTTCAAGGTTCTTCCGACTCGGGTCAAGGAACGGGCCAATTGCTTAGCGTCGTCGGCGGTCTTGATAAACGAACCTTTGCCCCACTTGACGTCGACCACGACCCCCTCGGCGCCGGCGGCCAATTTCCTGCTCAAGGTTCCGGCCGTGATGAAAGGTATGGAAGGAATGGCTCCGATTTTCTTGCGTAATTCGTAAAGAATAGCCTCAACGGGCGAAATATCCTCATGCAAATCCGCAAAGGAGCAACCGGTTTTCCTGACTTGATCCGAGAAGTCCTCCAAATCGATGGAAGTGTTGATGTTCGGAATAGCCGATAATTTTTCGCTGTTCGAGGTAAGAAACTCTTCGTCGTCTCCGTTCATCAAGGGCATCGCCACCCCGGCGGCAGCCGACAGAGGACCCAATACGAGGGAAGTCTTGTCTCCCACTCCGCCGGTCGAATATTTTTCAATCTTGGGACGCGATACGTCCATCATTTCGATGACTTCGCCGGAAAGCATCATTTCTTCGGTAAAAAAGGCGGTTTCCTGAGCCGACATTCCTTGAAAAAAGGTCGCCATGACCCAAGCAGCCTGCTGAAACTCGGGCATTTCCTCGTCTAGAATTGAATCAACGATAAAACGAATTTCATCGTTGGTAAATTCTCCTCCGTCCCTTTTCTTCTCAATCAAGTATGAAAAGGACGGCTTTGTGTCTTTGGATAATTTGGCCTTTGGCATAATAATCTTCTTTTTTTGCTTGTTTGAGGGGTGATGGGGTCGATGCAAACAATTGTTTATAAGTAAATAAGTTAATTTAGTCGAGCCTTTTATTTCCAACGGTTCTTGACCCTTTCCGAGGAAGTGCTTGGATGGTCGCCGATGAAATTCAAATTCGATTGCTCGGAAAACATAGAGTCCTTGCTTGTACAGACGGCAGAATCCCTTGAAGGGTTCGAAGGAAGATTTGAGCCTCAGGTCAGGCCGGCCGACGAAAGATTCGGAGATTTCCAGGCAAACGGCGTTCTCCCTCTCGCAAAAAAAACGGGGCAGATCCCTCGCGAAATGGCTCAACGCCTGATCGACGCTCTCCCCGCCTGCGATGATTGGGAAACCTCCATTG
>JAYOII010000024.1:0-1650 GCA_038118685.1 Opitutia bacterium | reverse complement strand
CAAGCTTTCTGCAGACTTTATGCTGGAATGGATCAGGACTTTCGATCAACCGGAAAAAGCCGCAGGTTCCACCCTTGTCGAGGAGCCTAAAAAAATCGTCATCGACTTTTCCTCCCCCAATACGGCAAAGCAAATGCACGTCGGACACATCCGCTCGACCATCATTGGCGAAAGCTTGGCCAGGCTGATGATTTTCTGCGGGCACAAAGTAATTCGGGACAACCACTTGGGGGATTGGGGCACGCAATTCGGCATCCTTCTTTATGCGATCAAGAGGGAAAACGTTTCCCTCGACGATCTTGGCCCCGACCCCATTGCCGAGCTCGAAAACCTTTATCGCAAAGGAACGGCATGGACAAAAGAGGACGAAAGCTCGTTGGATAAAGCCAGAAAAGAGCTCGTGGATCTTCAAGCGGGAAAGGCCGAAAACCTGGAGCTTTGGAAAAAAATCAAGGACATCAGCATGGATTCCTTCCACGCCATCTACGAAATGCTGGGCGTTCAATTCGATTTCGCTCACGGCGAAAGTTTTTACCGTGACCGGGTCGACGAAGTTTACGAATGCCTCCTCAAGCACGGCGTCTGCAAAGAAGACGACGGGGCACTCGTGGTTTTTCATCCCGAACACAAGAGATTCGCCAAACAACCTTTCATCATCCGAAAGAAGGATGGAGCGAGCAACTACGCCACGACGGACTTGGCGACCTTGTCTTTCCGGCAGGAGGAATGGAAGGCGGAGCAAATCATTTACGTGACGGACGGACGCCAGCGCGATCATTTCGAACAGCTGTTCATGACTACCCGCAAATGGTTTTCCGCAGAAAACCGAGCCAGCCCGGAACTTTCGCACGTTTGGTTTGGCACAATCTTGGGTGAGGACAACAAGGCGATCAAAACCCGGGATGGTCAACCGATCAAATTGGCGGATCTTCTGAACGAGGCAATCGAGCGGGCGGGCAGGATGGTGAGAGAAAAAAATCCGGAACTGACGGAGGACGAAGTTACCGGAAGAGCGAAAATCATCGGACTCGGAGCCGTCAAGTACGCCGATCTTTCCCAAGACCGCACTCTTGACTACGTTTTTTCGTGGGACAAGTTGTTGGCCATGCAGGGCAACACCGCGCCCTATTTGCAATATGCGGTGGCCCGCATAAGCAGCATCTTCAGAAAAATGCCCGAAGGAGCCGATTCAAGCATCCAAGAGACCCGTGGGCCAGAAACCCCGCACGAAAGAGCCTTGGCCCGAAAGCTCCTCTTTTTCCCTCTCGCTCTGAGCCAGACGCTGCGGGAACTCAAGCCCCATTTCCTATGCACCTACCTCTACGAACTTGCCACCGATTTCAGTTCCTTTTACAACCACGACAAGGTTATGGTCGAAGACCGACCGACTCAGGGCCTCAGAATGCTTCTTTGCCTGAGAACGAAAACTTTCCTTTGCTCGGGCTTGGATATTCTGGGAATCGAAACCTTGGAAGAAATGTGAGCGGAGCCTGAAAACAAGTCAGTACTTCAGGTACTCGATCATCAGGGCTTCGGAACTGAAGATTTTCCACTTTTGACCATCCCGCTTAAGGGTATGGAGGAGCTTGATTCGGTTGTCCCGAAAAGCCGCGTTGCCGGAAAGTTTTTGCGTGACTTGCAGGACTTCCA
>JAYOII010000023.1:0-16704 GCA_038118685.1 Opitutia bacterium | reverse complement strand
CCACCTTGCCGTTGCGTATCAGGGGCACGCCTCCCTTTTCCTCGAAAAAGACCGTCTCAACGGGGTCGAGGTTGTGCAGCAAGCCGAAGTAGTGGTCGAATCCCTGGTTGCGAGGAAGAAAGGGTTCATGAAACCCGAGGTGCCATTTTCCGATGCAGGCGGTCTTGTAGCCATGGTCCTTCAGCAGTTCGGGAAGGGTCAATTCGTCGGGATGAATCCCCGTTGGAGAATCCGCCCGGTGCACCCAAATTTCATTGCCCACGCGCCGCGGATAGCAACCGGTCAACAAGCCCGCCCGCGAAGGGCTGCAAATCGGGGCGGCCGCATAGTAATCGGAAAAGCGGATTCCTTCCCTGGCCATGGCATCGATACGGTGGGTCTTTACCTCGGTCGCTCCGTAGCACCCCAGGTCGTAGTATCCCTGATCATCGATCAAAATGAAAATGAAGTTTGGCTTTGTGCTTTCCGCCCGAGCTGAAAAGGTGGACAAAACAAGCAAAAGAAAAACGGTCGAAAAGTACTTTGACATGACAAACAAAAGATTGGGACGGAGTAACTCCTAGTTGGCTTTGCCGAACCAACCCTTGCGGGTTCCGCCGTGCATGAAGAGCCGGTTTTCCGCACTGGCGAGAATCATGCCAACGCTGGCGTTGCCTATGGAAGGAAGTCCTAGGTACTGGTCTCCCCCGATGTTCCGCTTCCCCCCGAAAAAGGCGGCTCCCCCGCGGGGCAAACGGGAAAGTTCGAGGTAAGGAATCCAAGTTTCCATCACCTCGGAATACTTCCTTGGAGAACCTTGCTTGATTCCTGAAAACCCGAAGATCAACCCGATTGAGGACATGGCATGAGCATGGCGCATCCGACCGTTGAAGCGGACCAAGGATTCGGCGAGGGAATTGGCGAAATTCTTATCCCTTCCGGCCACCATCAAGGCGGTGGCCATGGCGCCGGTACGGGCCGAAATGTCGGGGCTCCACGGAGCCCGGGAGGAATAGCCCAATGCCCCGGTCTTGCGGTCCAGTGACTTGCTCACCTCGGAAAAGGAATTCTTCCAGGCCTTTTCATCGATCGGGTGCCCGCACTTTTCGGCCAAGGCCCAGGCCAAGTGAGCCTGAACGTTGATGACGATCAGCCCGCCTCCGCTGTAAGGGATGGAGTAGTGGTGACCCATGGTTCCTTTCTCGGTGACTCTCTCAGCCAACAGATCGCAACAGGTCTTCAGGTCTTCGAAGTACGTTTTGTCTCCCGTGGCCAGCTGATACTCGGCAAGAAAGATTCCGTTGGCCGCAGTCTGCCAGTTCTTGGGGCCGACTTTCGGGTCGTCCGGGTTAATGGAATCGATACTTGCTCTCTTTACGAATTCGATCGCCCGCTTGACGGAGGGAAGGTGGGCAGGGTCATTGTTGGCGAGCAAGACCAAACCGCAGAATGCGGTGGTGTAAACGTCCGCATCCCCTCCTACCCCGGGCTTCCAACGACCGTTCTTTTCCTGGACCTCCACAAGATGGCGAGATATCGCGGAGAGGAAGGCCTTCCGCTTGGCGCAGGCTTGGGGGCGGGAAAAGGAAAAGGACGGACTCTTCGGCAAATCGATGGACAGGTTCAGTTGTTCGGATTCTCTTCGTACGCGCAGGGAAAGTACCGGTTTGGAGGAGGCCGACTTGCGATCCAAGCTGTTACCCAAAAGTGCTTGGGGACCTGCCAGTCCGGTATCCGTACTCTTGGAAAAGGCGTCCGGAGTCTTGCCCTCGATCATCGTCACCTGGTCCCCAACCTTGAGCCCCCCGGTCTCGGCTGCTCCACCTTTGCCCACGTCCATTATGAGGATTTCCTTTTCCCCATCCTTGAGCCGGCCGGTGGCCTCCAGCGCCCCCAAGGGGAAATCGTGGTGCGACCCATCCTTGCTGTTTACCAGCTTGGGTTTGTATACGGACTGACCGGGAAGCGAGGAAGCTACGAGCAGGCAGGAAAAGACATACAATGGAAAAAAGCGCATCCCCTCATCCTTTTTATCGTGAGCCTGCAGGGCAAGCGAATAGCAAACGGCTTGTTATTTTCACCTTAGCCGAGATTGGAGAACACGGCGAACAGGGTATCCTTGGCATACCCGAAGAGCATATCCGTATTATCCTTGAAATAGAGTGGGTTCTCGACCCCGGAATACCCGGCCGCCATGCTCCGCTTGAGAGCCACCGCGTATTTGGATTTCCAAGCCCTCTTCTCGACATGAATCTCGGTGCGGGCAAAATCCGCTTTCCTCCCGAGTCAAAAAGGACCCGGTTTTCAGGAAAGGATGGGCTTGACCACTTTGGCCTTCTCGACTCCGGTCAGGCGCATGTCCAGACCCTGGTATTGGAAACTGAAATTTTCGTGGTTGATTCCGAGCTGATGGAGCATGGTGGCATGCAGATCGCGCACGTGAACGACGTCTTTCTCCGCATGATAACCGAGCTCGTCCGTCGCTCCGTGGCTGACGCCACCCTTGATTCCACCCCCCGCCATCCACATGGAAAAGCCTTTGATATGATGATCCCTGCCTGCTCCCCCTTTGCCTTGAAACATCGGGGTACGACCGAATTCGCCACCCCAGATGACCAAAGTGTCTTCGAGCAGGCCACGCTGTTTGAGATCGGTCAGGAGAGCCCAGGTGGGACGGTCGGTCAGGCCACAACAAATCTTCATGTAGTTGGCCAGGCCACCATGATGATCCCATCCGCGGTGATACAAGTGAACGAAGCGCACCCCACGCTCCACCAACCGGCGAGCAAGAAGACAATTGGAAGCGTAGCTACCGTCACCCGGTTTGGCTCCGTAGAGCTCAAGTGCGGAAGGAGGTTCGTCCGAAACGTCCATCAATCCAGGAACACTGGACTGCATGCGAAAAGCCATCTCGTAGGCGGAGATTCTAGTGTCGACCTCGGGGTTGGCCCAAAGGGCGTTTTTCTTGCGGTCCAAGGCGGTGATCGTCCGAACGAGGGAAGACTGAGTTTTCGAAGAAACCCCGGAAGGATTGCTTACGTAGTGACCGGGATCGCCTGCTGCATTGAATTCGACCCCCTGGAAACGACTCGGCAAAAAGCCGGATGACCATTGCCGGGATGCGATGGGTTGCGGATTGCGTCCACCCACGCTGGTCAGGACAACGAAGCCGGGCAGATCCTGAGATTCCGAACCCAATCCGTAATTGACCCAAGAACCCATGGAAGGGCGACCGCTTATGACGGTCCCGGTATTCATGAAAGTATGGGCAGGGTCGTGGTTGATTTGTTCGGTCACCATCGAACGAATAACGGCGATGTCATCGACCATCTTTGCCGTATGGGGGAGAAAATCGCTCACCATCTGACCGCAATGCCCGTGCTTGCGGAACTTGGTTTGATGACCGAGAACTCGCAAGGCCTGGCCTTGCAACTGGGCAATGGGCTGCCCCTTGGTAAAGGACTCCGGCATGGGCTTGCCGTCCATCTGGTCGAGTTTGGGCTTGTAGTCGAAGGTTTCGAGATGGGAAGGACCACCCGACATGCACAGGAAGATCACGCGTTTGGCCTTGGCCAACATGGGCGAGAGACCTTGTGGAACCGGGGCCGCGGACAAGTCCCGGGAAAGAAGGGAATGGAAGGCGGTCATTCCCAAGCCAAGACCGGCTTGGTTCAGGAAGGTTCTTCTCTTTAAAGCGATTGAATTGTTCATTTCAGTTTCGAATGGTGGTTTCGCCCAAGTTGAGAATGGCTCGGGATACCATTGTCCAAGAAGCCAGTTCCGAAGGATCAAGGGAAGCATCCGGCGGGGCCAAGCCCACGTTGAGAAGTTCTTTGGCCCGCTCGGGTTGGTCGGAGTATTCTTTTGCGCTTTCCTTGAAGAGTCCGACCAAAAGAGCAACTTCGTCGGCCTTGGCTTTGCGGGACAAAACGGTGAGCCAAGCAAATTGAATTCGCTCCTCGAGAGTACCAGTCTTCTCCTTGATGATACGGGTCGCCAAAGCCCGGGCCGCTTCCACGAAGGTCGGGTCGTTAAGCAGGGCAAGAGCCGCGTTGGGGGTGTTGGAGCGAGGACGCTTGGCCAAGCACTCCTCTCTGGACGGAGCGTCCATGGCCTTCATCATGGGATGCAAAAACTGTCTTTGCCAATGCATGTAAACGGCCCTTCTCCATTGATTCGCATTGGTGTCGTGCCGATAGGAACGTCTGGGGAAATTCAAGTGACGGTAATAACCCTCGGGTTGGTAGGGTTTGGAAAAGTTGAAGGCATCGCCTTCCTGAAGCAAGCCGCTGACAAAAAGAGCATTGTCGCGGATCATCTCGGCGGACAGACGGTAGCGGGCTTGCCGGCCGAACCATTTGTTCTCGGGATCGAGACGGGCATGCGACTCGGGGACAAGCGAACTCTGCCGGTAAGCCCGACTCGTCACGATAAGCCGGATCGTCTTCTTGATGCTCCATTCATTATCAATCAGGGCCACGGAAAGGTTGTCGAGCAAAGGACGGTTGCTCGGAGGTTGCCCTTGACCACCGAAATCCTCCAAAGAAGGCGACAAACCTTCCCCGAAAAACAAATACCACAACCGGTTGGCGAAGACCCGGGCGGTCAAGCCACCCGATCCGTTTTCGGGATCGGTCAACCACTCCGCCAAATCGAGACGATCCAGACGGTCGGCTTTTCTTGGATTGCGCACCCCCATGAATTCGGGGATGGCGGGAAGCACGACCTCGCCACTGTCATCCAGCCAGTTGCCGCGAGGAAGAATACGGATTTCCCGGGGAGCCTTGGCCTTGGTGATCATGGTGTTTTGCCCCGAATGGCCTAGGCTTTCGAGTCTTTTGAGTTTTTCAAGGTATCCGGCAAGGAGGTCTTTGGGTACCCCGGCGACCTCGGATTTCTCGAAGTTTTGAAGCTCTTTTTGCAAAGCCGCCTTCTTTTGCTTGTTTCGTTCCCGGGCAAGCTTTGCTCGCAAACCTTCCAACTTCGCAGACCAGGCCTTGAGATCATCCTCATGTCCGGAAGCTTGACCCAATTCAGAAATCTCTTTTTCCAGGAGGCTCATCTTCTCCCGGACCTTTTTCGGGTATGCCTTGAGGTAAGGAGGACGGACGGTGGGCAAACTGTTGCCGGTAAATCCATCATCGTGGATATCCGCGAAGAAAGCCGACAACTTGTAAAAGTCTCCAATGGTGTATGGATCGTATTTGTGGTCGTGACACTGGGCGCAACCTACGGTCGCCCCCATCCAGACTGCCGAGACGTTGCGCACCCGGTCCGCGGCGTAAATGGCAAGGTACTCCTTGCGCTGAATCCCACCTTCATGAGAAGTTTGGAGCAAACGGTTGTAACCCGTGGCCACCAATTGCTGATTGGTCGGAGTCTCGAGCAAGTCGCCACCCAATTGTTCCCGGGTGAATTGATCGAGGGGAAGATCACTGTTGAAGGAGTCGATCACGTAATTGCGGTAAGGCGCGGCGGGGTGGTCTTGGTCTCCATGGTACCCGACGGTGCTGGCAAAGCGGACCAGATCCAGCCAGTAGGTGGCCATTCGTTCGCCATACTCGGATCGGGCGAGAAGATCGTCAACCCGGTCGTTCACCACCTTGTCGAGCGGTCTCCCGTCCTTGACGAAGGACTCCACTTCTTCAGGACGCGGAGGCAGACCGGTCAGGTCGAAGTGAAGGCG
Organism: Opitutia bacterium; assembly: GCA_038118685.1. Classification (GTDB taxonomy): domain Bacteria; phylum Verrucomicrobiota; class Verrucomicrobiia; order Opitutales; family Seribacteraceae; genus Seribacter. The sequence continues at coordinate 11,039 of JAYOII010000023.1, read as the reverse complement.
ACGAACCAAGGTTATTCGGTCAGCATCCGGAGAAGGTTCCAATTGCTTTTCCTTGAGCTTGGCGAAAACGAACCGGTCGATCCAATGGTCAGACCATTCCTTGCCCGTAGCAGGGACGGGGTTTTCCCTCGGGGGCTCGTAGGCCCAATATTTTTCATACTTCGCCCCTTCGAGAATCCACTGCTTGATGATTTCGCGCTCCTTGGGTTTCATTACCTTGTGGGCTTCGGGCGGAGGCATGATCTCGTCTCGATCCGTACTCGAGATGCGGGCCCACATCTCGCTTTTTTCCAAACTGCCCGGAACCAAGGCGGCGTAACCTCCGAGGTCTCGGGTCGCCCCCTCGCTGGTATCGAGACGCAGGTCGGCTTTTCGCTCATGAGCATCCGGACCGTGACAAAAGAAGCAATTGTTCGAGAGAACCGGTCTGACGTCGGCGTTAAAATCCACCGCCGCAGGCAAAGCCAAAAACGGAACAAGGAAAATGATCCCTAGGCCGACTCGAACAAATGATTTAAGGTTGAGAGGAAAAAACATAATCGATCGTGCTCATGCAAGAATTGTTAAAAAAACGCAAGATGACCACCACATTCCGACCCTCTTGCATAGAAAGTTACTTCAATCCGTTGCGCGACAAATGTTCCTTGAACCAGGCATTGGTCGGGGCGGAACGTACGGAAGGATGGTAAGGAGCGTCGTTTTCGGGAAGGGCGGACCGGAACTCCTTGATTTCCTTGGCGTACTTCTTTTTGCCGGCTAGGTTGGTCCACTCGTTGGGATCGGTCCTGTGATCGTAAAATTCCTCCGACCCATCCTCCATCCGCAGGTACCGGAAGCGCTCCGAACGCAGGGCATGGTTTTGCCGGGCATAGGTCGTAAGAACGGCAAACCTCCACTCTTGCGACGGGTCCCGCAAAAGGGGGACCAGGCTCATTCCCTCGTTCTTTTCGTTCGCCGGCAAGCCGCACATCTCTAGCATGGTCGGATACAGATCGATCAACCCGACCGGTTTCGAGCAAGTCGTCCCTTTTTTCCCGAAGTCAGAAGCCTGCGACTTGGCCGGAACGACGACCAAGGGCACACGGGTTGATTCCTCCCACAGACTGTGTTTGCTCACTCGGTCCTTTTCCCCGACGTGATACCCATGATCGCTAAAAAGAATGATCGTAGTGTCCTCGGCATGAGGACCTTGATCCAGGGCATCCAAGACGCGGCCGACCTGATGATCGACAAAGGCAATGCAGGCCAGGTAAGCGCGCACGCATTTGCGGAATTGCTCGTCCTCGTTCTTGCGCAGGAAATCAAGGTTGGGATACTTGGGCAATTCATGCATCCGGCGGCTGGTCTCGGGTACGTCCGAGAGATCGTCCATGAGGACGGGGGGCAGCTTGATTTTTTCGAGAGGAAACAAATCGAGCCATTTTTGCGGTGCGTAAAAGGGCACGTGCGGACGCACGAAGCCAACACCCAAGAAGAAGGGTTTGTCCGATTTGCGAGACAAGCGATCAACCGCCCAATCCGCCACTTTGTGATCGGTCATGTCCTCGTCACGATCGGGGAAGGCCCCCCAATCCGTTTGCGTCCCGGTCCACTGAACTTCAGGGGGATAATAATTGAAACGCTTGCCATTGGGCGGCTTGGGACCGGACCCCGAAAACTTCCCCGCGTAGACGTCGAAAAGTTTTTTATCGGAATAGCCGTGCCCAATCTTGCCCACCCCCCAGGTGGCATAGCCATGAGCTGAGAAAAACTGAGGCATCATGCGTCCATGGAAAAACTCCTCGTCCTTTTCCATGGCCTTGCCTCCGGGTTGCTGATAAAGGCCAGTCCGGTGCGGATAGAACCCGGAAAGCAAGGACGCTCGGGAAGGGCCACAGATGGGGCCTTGGCAATGGGCGTTGACAAAGAGCATACCCCGCTTGGCCAGCCTGTCGATGTTTGGCGTTCGGGCTTGCGGATGACCGTCCATGCACCCTACCCAATCATTAAGATCGTCGATTGCAATTAGCAGGGCATTCGTCTTGGCCCGGACGGACCAAGTTGCGAGGAGGAGAAGAAAAAGGCCAAAAACGAACTTTTTCTTCACGAAACGGGGATCAGTCAAGCGGGCTTGGTCTCTTACAATTCAACTTTGAGTTTCTTGCCCTTGCTCCCTTTCTGAGCAAGTGCCTTCACGCCCTTGAAAGTCATGAGGTTCGATCCCTCGCCCACCTTCACGGTATAAGCTCCCTGAGCGAACACTTTCGGTTGAAAGGTCTTGCCCTTGACCCTCAAGGTGTAGACTACTTCACCGCTTTTCTCTTCCAGAACTTGGACTACTTGATCGGGCTTGTTGATTTCCAAAACGGGCAAGTGGGCCACGGCCTTGCGACCATAGTTGTCCAATTGGTTGAAGGTAAAGGGCCAACCCGGATACGGCTTGGCGTCCTTGGCCGAAACGTCCACGTTGCGGGGCCAGCATACGAAGGTCACGTCCCTCGTCTTCTTGTCAATGCGCACCACGCCGAATCCGGCCGCCCGGGTGCTCAGCCGGTCTCCGCCTTTCTCGGGAGTCGGATTCGCCACCGCAATGGCGGTAACCTTGTTATCGAACCCGTCCACGTGATCGCCAAGAATGGGATCTTGCCCGGGCTTGCGGTTCTTGCCCGGTTCAAGTGGCTGCCACCATCTCAAATAAAGGTTCGCAATCGAGGGAACGCAGAAGGAATAGATCGAATCTCTCCACTCGTCGATGCCATGATGAAACACGGTGGCCAGGTGCTGGTCACCGGCGAAATGGAAGGCATAGGCCTTGCGCAAGGCGGCGATGGCCCGGTTGCGGCCGGCTTGGGGCCAACCGTTGGAATCCAAGTCGGCATGCAAGCGACCGCCTACCCTGCCGTGGATGTGGGCCCCTCCGCAAAAGATGGTCTGGGAAAGAGCGACTTTCATGTCCGCATCGGTCCAGTCTTTTCCCCATTCGTTCAAAAACTTGAGTTGACGCTCCCCGAGAAGACGGGCTTGAGGAACGTCCACTGACTTAGGGTCGTATTCGGGGTTGCGAATGTGATCCGGACGCGGTCCCTGCTTGGGAATCATGCCGGCCGGTCCGGTCTTGAACTTGCGGTCTTCGATAATGGCAAAACTTATCCGCCCCCAGTTGAGGTGGGTGTAGTAGGTCCCGATCCCACGCTCGATGGGAGTGGGATCGAAGGGATCGGGCAAGTGGCTGGTCTGAGCCCGCTCCACTTCCTTGACGTAATCGACGGGCATGGCGTATCCACCGTCGGATGCCCCGGGAAGAGTCGACTTCTTGCCGTTGTGCCCCCAAATGTTGGGTTGCCCGACGTCATGGTCGTCGGGAATGCTCACGGTCGGGAAGTCCTTGATGACCTCCCCGAAATCCCGCCCGAACCTCAACCAGGCCGCATAGTGGCGCCGATGATCATAGACCTGGTCACCGGAAAAGAAAAGCAGGTCGGGCTGAAGCCTCTTGATATTCTCCACCAAGTCCTTCTTGGGAATGTCCCCCCCGTGGCCTGGATTGATGGAATTTCCGGTAAATCCTACCGCAACGAATTCCCTCTTGTCGGTCGGGTTCTTGCGGATGATCCCTTCATAGGTTGCCTTCTCCCCATGCCTTACTCGATAGGCAATCTCTTGCGAATCATCCCACTTTTCCACCCGGAAGGGAACGGTCCATCCCCGCTCGATCACCTTGGCCTCGGCGACCTTTTCCCATTCGCCTCCGCGCTTGACTTCCAGGGTTGCCTTGCGTGGTTCACCCTCCTTGAGGGGATAAAGTTGAGCCGTCAACTTCAAGGTCTTGGCATGAACCGTATAAAGAGCGAAGCAAATGACTTGATCCCGGGTGATTTCCGGTATGGCAAGCGGGTCTACCTTTTTCTTTTTTTGGGCGAAGGATGGGATCGCAAGCGGTAAAACGCAAAGCGCTAGAACGAGGAATCTGGCAAAGAGGGAATCAATCATGGAACGTAGTTGGTTTGAAGGAAATGAGTAATCAACCATAGGACAGAGGGAGGCTAAATCAAGGATAAGGCTTTCAGGCGAACGATATTGTTTGGTGAAGACAGATAAGGTCGGCATTTTACTGCTCGTCTTTTTTCGGAAATGGTCTAGTGTAAAAGGACTGCCATGTAACAGAACAAGGGCTCGCGTGTGGTCGATGGATGAACACGGAGTGAAAGCGAGCGATCGTTCGAAGACAAGGCCCAACAACAAACAAGTCGAACGAAACACGCCCCATGAACGAAGAAGACGCCATTCATGCGCAATCGGATGCCCGTATGCGCTTTTCCGACCTCCCCCTTGCCGCTCCCATTTTAAAAGCCGTTGAAAAAGCCGGTTACGAGACCCCCTCGCCCATTCAGGAAAAGGCCATCCCACCCCTCCTCGAGGGATCGGATTTGCTTGGCGTAGCCCAGACGGGCACCGGCAAGACCGCAGCCTTTTCTCTGCCTTTGCTTTCGCGTATCGACGAATCAGTCAAGGCGCCCCAGATTCTCTGCCTTGCTCCGACCCGGGAACTCGCTCTGCAAGTAGCCGAAGCAATCGAGGGCTATGCCGAGAACCTCCCGAAGTTGCGTGTCGTCGCGGTGTATGGAGGGACCGGCTATGGCGAACAAATCAGAGAATTCAAACGGGGAGCTCAAGTGGTGGTCGGCACCCCGGGCCGAATCATGGACCACATCGAAAAAGGGTACCTGAAACTCGACAATCTGCAGGCACTCGTACTCGATGAAGCGGACGAAATGCTCAGCATGGGCTTCATAGACGACATAAACTGGATCCTCGAACACACTCCCGAGGAACGACAGACTGCGCTCTTTTCCGCCACCATGCCCAAACCAATCCGCAAGTTGGCGGAAAAGCACATGCGCGACCCGGTCGAGATCACGATCAAAGTAAAGGCGGAAAACTCACCTAGCATCAGACAACGGTTCATCAGGGTCAGACAGCATGAGAAAAGAAACATGCTCATCAAGCTCCTCGAGATCGAACGTTTTGATGCCTTGCTGATTTTTGCCCGCACCAAAAATGCAACCATGGAAATCGCCGAAGGGTTGCAAGGAAGGGGATATGCCGCCGAACCCTTGAACGGGGACATGCCGCAAAACCTGAGGGAAAAAACCGTGGACCGGCTCAAGCGAGGCAAGATCAACGTCTTGGTCGCAACCGACGTAGCGGCCCGGGGACTCGACGTAGAACGCATCTCCCACGTTCTCAATTACGACGCCCCTTTCGACTTGGAATCCTACACCCACCGCATCGGTAGAACGGGACGAGCCGGACGAGAGGGAGATGCCATCATTTTCGTCACCAACAAGGAAATGAGAATGCTCAATGCGATTGAGCGCACTCTCAAGGTTCCCTGCGATCAGTATATTTTCCCAACGTTGGAAGAGATGAACCAACGAAGAGAAGAAGAGCTCTTCGCCAAAATAGAAGAAGGCTTCAAGGGAGACTTGGGCGACTACCGCAAAGCTATTCAGAGGATGGTTGAGGAGTCTGGGCACGACACCCTCGAAATTGCCGCCTCACTGGCTTTTCTTGAGGCTGGAAAGAAAGGCTTGCGATATGAGGATATGCCTACCCCTCCCCGCAAACAAAGACGGGACCACGAGGACAGGCCCGACCGTTCGTCGAGGCATAACGACCGGGGAGAACGACGGGACCGGGAAGACCGGGAAGACCGACGATTTGCCAAAGACGACCACTTGCGAAGCTATCGGTTGGAAGTCGGTGAATACCATGGAGTACAAAAGGGAGACATCGTCGGAGCCATTGCCAACGAGGTTGGACTCGATCCCAGAAACATGGGGAAAATTCGCATGTTCAAGGATCACACCTTCATTGATCTCCCAAAGGACATGCCACGTGAAATCATGGAAGCCCTCAAGACCGTTTGGGTTCAAGGTCACCAGTTGAACATTTCGGTCGACAAGGGCAGACCCCGCCCGGGGGGCAACCGGGGGGGCAAGTTCTCCAAAGGCAAAGCCTTCGAGAAACGGAAAAAATTCGGCAAAGGGGGGAAGGGCCATAAAAAGGGAAACAAAGGCTACAACCCCGACAAATTCCGCAGCTAAAAAGGGAATGGGGGTTCTGGAGAAATCGCCCGACCTTTGCGCTTACTTGCCTTCGGGAATCTCGTTCACCGTGTAATAGGCATGCCGGTGCAAGAGGGTTGTTTTTTCCGCGTCCCTCAATTCCCCGAGATCAAACTCGTAAACGTGACCGGGCTTGATGCCGGGAACCTCGATGCTCACCGACTTGCCATTTTCCGACAAAGTCACGCTCTTCACAACCGGGGTCGTCTGATCGACTTCGGGTCCGCCATATCCGCCGTGATAAATATGGGTGAAGGTCGACAGGCGGTAATGCTTCGGATCGATTCCGGAACTGCGATCAAGGGGCTTGGTGAAAGCAATTGAAAATCCTTTCGGGGTGATCGACACTTGCTTGATTTCAAAAGGCATCCTGCCCGTCCAGTCGATTCTCTCCAAGGCAAAGGCTTTTCTGCCGCGTACCGGCCAACCCCGGTTGGTTCCGCCCGAGAGAAGGTTGCCTTCCGGGGTAAACTGAAGGTTGAGGATCCCCGTGGAAAACCCTTCGCGGAAAGGATAACACGCTCCCTGCCAGACTCCGTTTACTTTTTCGGTCGTGGCGCGCATCACGATGGACTGGGTGTAGTCACCGATGAAGATCTGATTCTCGAAGGGGCCGAATTTCCCCTTCGTCCGGTTGACCACGAACCCACTGATCGAGCGTCCCATCCGGATATAGGGGAAGATCACTGCGTAAGGAACCAGTTCCTTGACTTTCATTTTCTCGGTCACGATGCGCCCGCCCGACTCGGGATTCTTGGGCGGACCCTTGAGGTTCTTGGCGTACTCGTACCAATTGAAGCTAACCGGGTGCCCCATGAATCCACCCTCCTTCAAAAACTTGAGGCTGCAGGAGGAGTTCCAAGGCCCTTGGCTCTCGATGTAAAACAGGGCTCCATGTTCGTTTGGACCAATCCCCCCCGGGCTTCTCAATCCACTGGCAATCGGAATGGTTTTTCCATCCGGCGTGATCTTCATGGCCCACCCGCGGAACAAAGCCCGGGAATGATAGGAATTGGAAAGCCCGAGAGCGACGTATAGGTTTCCCTCCGGATCGAACTTGGTACCAAAGGCGTACTCGTGATAATTTCCGTATCCCCACCCATCGGAGATCGTCTCGAACTTGTCCGCCCGCCCGTCTCCATTGCGGTCCGTCACCCGGGTAAGCTCGCAACTCTGGGTGACGTAAAACGCGTCGTCCTTGTAAGCCAGCCCGAAGATTTCATCCAACCCCGATGCAAAAAGTTCGAAGGTCGGACTCGGCTTTCTCCGGTCGATTCCCGAAGAAAGAAAAACGTCTCCCCTCCGCGTGCCAATTGCGATCCTGCCGTCGGGCAAGGTAACGAAAGCGCCCGCCTCGATAACCAAACCCTTGGGAATGGGAATTTCGGTGATGCGGTAATAAACCCGCTCCCGCTCGGCGGTCCCCCACCACTCTCCGACCTCCTCGCCCCAAACGGTTGAAGAGAAAGGCAAGAGACACAGGACAAGTTTAGCGAAGGGCTTCATACTCAAAGACAAATTCGGATTGCCCCTCCACAAGGGAAAACTCGATGATCAATTCGCGTTTACCCTCCGAGCCCTCCCTCAAAAAAGGTTGGCCGTCGAGAACTTTCAAGCGAAGGTCAGGGGTTGCGAACACGCCCACCTTCTCCCTTTTCACTTCCCCCGCCAAGGCACGAAAAAGAAGGCGGTCCCGGGCAGGACTCGTTATCCGGATCGTTCTTCTGAGCAGATGATCTTCGGGAAGTGACCGAGGTCTCGAGAAATCCTCAATCGCAAGTTTCCCGAACTCATAGGAAAAAGTCGGAATTCCCTGATCATCGAGCGAATAACCACGGAACTTGTATCCCAAGTTCTTCGGATAAAGCGGATCGGGATTGACCGGGTTCTCCTTGGTCATCTTCGGCAGGGCCGGCCAAGGCTTCTCTTTTTGGCTCACGGGCTGAAAAGCGAGGTCTTGGGCAAGCTGAACGGATCGGCCCCGGGGATTGAAATTGCCCGCTCCTTGACCTCCCCACCCCACGCTGACGAACTCCCCTTTCCAAAGAGCCGAAAGGGCTCCCGTCTCGGCATTGAAAGCATAATGAATCCCTTCCGGAAAACCGACGGAAATCCCCCGGTAACCGGCCACGCGACTGCGACCACGATAAACGCGGGGCCTGTCCTCGACCTCAAGGTTGGTTCCCGGATTTCCAATGCCCGAGGGCGTCGGGGCTCCTTGTCCATAAGACAGGTAATGCCAAATGGCTTGCAACTGAGCGGTGGCGTTCCCGTCGAGGGTTTCCTTGTCAGTCGATTGCCCGTCCCCCCAGTAGCTCGGCATGACGATACCGGGACGGTACTTTGCCGGATTGAGCATAAAGGGAACAAACCAATCCGGCTTCAGCCTATCATAGGAAGCAAGCAGATCGAGCCCCTGCAACCCACCGGCCGACTTGCCGTCAAATAGGTGGCAAGCCACGCAATTAAGACCCTTGTCTCCGACCAGCTTGTGACCGGCGCTCCTCATTTCTCCTCTTTTCTTTCTTGGAATCTCCGAGAACTTCACCTCGGGGAGTTGATCAACCTGACTGAACAACGCGGGGAGAAAGCCCAAGTTTTCCTCCCCGAAACTTGGCATCCGGGTATGCGCGTACGGGCGGGCGGAATCTCCATCGAACATCACCTTGTTCATCCAACCGGGCTTCAGTTTCGCCCCGACCAAACTGAGCGATGGAGGGAACCTGCCATGATCTCCCAATCCTTCCTGAGAACTTTTCATGGATGACTTCAACCGGGTGGAAGGACCGCCGTAATCATCACGCTGATGGCATGCGATGCAATTGAATGCGGTCAATGAACGCTTGATCACCCTATCGGGCGCAGGGTTTTCGATACCCTCCTCCAAGACTTGCCCAATCGCTTTCCTCTGAAATCCGGAAAGCCCGTAGTCCGGAACGCCCTGCGGTTTTGCAGAGAGGCAACCACGATCCTTACGCAGGTTCTTCATCGCCAAGGCAGGCTTGGCTTCGGGCAACCCCTCGAGCGAATGGCAGGCCACGCAGTTGAGTTGTCCGAACAAAACCCGGCCTTTCTCGATTTTTTCGAGCTCGGGCTTTGGCTCCCGGTTTTCCGGCTGCTTTCCCTCGAGCAGATACTCGGCCAGGTCGGTGGCTTCCGAACGGGTCAGATGAAAGTCCGGCATTCGACCTGACTTCCGTACCCTCAAGGGGTCATGGAGAAATCCCGCCAAGGACGATTGGTTGTATTTTCGTGCAACGTGGTCAAGCGAACCCAAGCCCGCCCCGCTTTCACCTGCCGGACCCTCGGATGGAGAGGCATGACAAGCGAGGCAACCCACTTCCTCGAAAAGAACCTGTCCCTTCTTCGGGTTTCTCTTTTCCTCCCACCGGGGAAGACTTTTCTCTTGGCTCAGACTCCGGAGGAATGCCGTCAAAGCCGAAGCGGCCTCCTCGCGATCCCGGTCACTCATCGAACCCAACAAGTCGGGCATCTTGGTTCCCTCGTGAGCCCCAAGTGGGTCGGTGAGAAATTCGAGCAGGTAAGCGGACGAGACTCGCTGCCCGACCTCAGTCAAATCCGGTCCATGTCTCCTGGACAACGGGTTGGAACCGGCACCCTCATGGCAATTCGCGCATTGCAGTTCCCCAAGGAGGACTTCACCCGCCTCCTTCAGCCCCATTGCAGGATCGCCTCCGACCCCGAGAACTTTCGGCGCCGCATCCAACTTGCAGAACAAAGCAAACAAAAGGATGAAGCAACCACTTCTCCAAAAACAAGCCCCTCTCTTCATTCAAGGGCCTCTGAGCGAATTCCGATTAGGTCGAACTCAACGACGAGCTATTTTTTGGCCATCACCCACTTGACCGCATTGCCCAGCATGTCCAGGTACTCCTTGGTCGACATGGTGGAATTGTGGTGGCCAAGGGTGGTTGAAAAAATTCGACCCTTGCCATGGGTATTGATCCAAACGAGGGCTTGTGGCTCCTTTGCCTTTCCATTGTCACCATGGGCAAGAACCGTCGTTCCCTCATACACTTTCTGAACGTTGTATAGCTCTCCTTCGGGAGTCAACCATCCATCGGGCAAATCCTTCACGATCGGGTGATTCGCATGCTCCTTGACCTTTTTGACGGTAATGGCGGCTTTGGGCCCGTGCCCCTTGGAACTGGCTCCGAGCATTTCCGGCCAAGCCTTTTTCTCTCCGTCTTTGGCCGGGACGTTCCAATGGTAGGAATGCATGGCGCAATGGAGAGCCAAAGCGGGTTTGCCCGCCTTGTGAACGTCGGTGATGGATTTGATGAACGAAACGTCGGCTTCCTTCGCGAAGCAATGGTTGTAGACAACGTAGTCAAAACCATCCGCCCAACCTTTTTTGTTCAGGCGGGCCTTGCTCTTGGCTTGGTCCATTTCGAAAAAGATATCCCACTTGGTGGGGACGCGCTCGCTGATCCCTTCGCTTATGATGTTCTTTTGCTTTTTGTAGTCATGGCAGCAACCGCCCGTGATCATCAGTGCCTTGAGCGGCTTCTTGCCGTGATGATCGGCAAAGGCCGCAAGTTGGAACACAAGTGCTAGAACGAAGAAAAGCAGTTTCATAGGTATGTATGGTTAGGAATTAAGATGAAGAGACAATACGTCATTATAAAAGAGCCCAAACAGGCATCATGCGCAAGAAAGACTTTGTCTGCCAACCCCAAAAAAGTACGGAAGAGCGATTAGCTTTTGGAGTTATACTTTGTTTTCCTTCAAAGATAATCAAGGCGTTTGAAGGAACACTCACACCCAATGACTTTCGGGTCACGGTCGAACATATTCCGGGCGTTGATTATCATCAGAGCTTCCTCGATCAAAGTGGAAGACCCATGCCCATCCTGCCCTACGGAAAACCCATTGACGAATTGCTTCCGGTTACCTAAACCTCGAGCCATG
>JAYOII010000022.1:6431-16928 GCA_038118685.1 Opitutia bacterium | reverse complement strand
GATCAACGTCGTGATCATCGGACCGGGCAAAATGGGCCGCGGTCACGCCCACAAACTGATTCGCAACCCACGGGCCCAAGTCACGGGCTTTGCTGAAATTGCCGAGGTTCGCACCCAACATACGAAGGCTCTGATCGAAAAGCACTATGGCCAAAACACCCCGGGCAAGGATTGGAAGGGATTGAACATCACAACCGACTACCGAGAGCTTCTTACCGACAAACAAGTCGACGCCGTGCTCATCGCAACGCCGGACCACTGGCATGGAGAACCCACGATCCTGGCGGCCCGGGCCAAGAAACACGTTTATTGTGAGAAACCGATTTCCCTGACCATACGGGAAGGCAGAGCCATGGCCGATGCGGTCAAGGAAAACAAGGTCGTTTTTCAAACCGGCAGCCAACAGCGAACCGAATACGGCGGCAAATTCAGGCGTACCGTGGAAATGGTCCGCAGCGGAGCGATCGGCGAACTGAAAAAAGTACGGGTCTGCGTAGGTGGCCCGCCCGTTCCTTGCGACCTCCCCACCCAACCGGTTCCCGAAGGAATCGATTGGGATGCCTGGCTCGGCCCTGCTCCGGTTCGCGGATACAACAAGATTCTCTGTCCCGACGACGTGCACAACCACTTTCCTGCCTGGAGGCGGTACCGGGAATACTGCAACGGCGGACTGGCCGATATGGGAGCGCATCACTTCGACATCGGTCAGTGGGCGATGGATGCGGACAGCACCGGGCCCGTCAAAATCATTCCTCCCAAGGAAGGCAACCGTGACCTCAAAATGATCTACGCCAACGGAGTGGAAGTCGTCCACGGCAGCACTCCGGATTGGCGCGGCGGCACTATTTTTTACGGCACCGAGGGAACCATTTGGGTGGATCGCGGGCCTTGGAAATCGGACCCTGAAAATTTAATCAAGGACTACAAAGCGACCGTAAGCCTTCGCCAACCGAGGAATCATCATGACGATTGGCTCGACTGCATCCACTCGGGAGAACTTCCCCTCGCTCACGTTGAAGCCGGTCACCGCACGGCGACCCTCTGCCAACTTTGCAACATTGGCTACGAACTTCGTCGGGAACTTGACTGGGATCCGAAAAAGGAGCGGTTCGCCAAAGATGACGAGGCCAATCAATTGATCGACCGCAAACGCCGCAAGAAGTGGTACCGGGTCTAATTGCCCCCGGACAAGACGTGAGTTCCCGTTTCAACGCCCGCAGGATCCGCTCATCGTACGCCTGACTCGAACGCAAGCGATCCATTCTGACGCCCGATAAATGGAATTCTCCCAATCAGCCTATCACAAGCCTGATAATCCCGCGCCTCAGAAAATGCATTGGGGAATGAACGAAAAATCCTTCTGCATGCTTCTTCACCTCAGTCAATTGGCAGGCATGGTATTACCGGGAGCAGGCCTCGTCTTGCCTGTCGTCATGTGGCCCACCGAAAAAGACAATTCCCCCCTGATCGACGAACAAGGAAAAGTCGTCCTAAACTGGATGATCTCCTCTCTCCTTTACGGTTTTGTTGCGGGATTGCTTTGCTTTTTTCTCGTCAAACTCCAACAGGAACTTGGTCGTACCGAACGATTCAATGCTTTCCTTCGCCTGGGATCCGGGAACACGATCTTTGATCAACCTCTTTAATTCAGTGACCAGACCTTCGAATGCCATGGCTCCACTATGGCACGGATCAATGAAAGTAATCCATTACAAAAAACAGAGTGAATTGGAAGGGAAACCCAATGCGGGTTAGGGCAAAATCAGGTAATCCGAGGTTCGATAGTCGTAGAGGACAGGGCTTCCTTCATGTTTCCCAAGGAAATAAAGCCAAGCCGAAACCTGGTTTCTCCAAAGGTAGGGCCATGTCCCTCGCTGAGACCAAAGCCAACCCCATTCCCTATGCCAAAGCCATAATCCGCGTTCCTCGTCCGGGACGACGAAAACCCAACCGATCTGGGCATGATAGACCCATTCGGTCTGCCCGAACATCCGGAACTCGCCGAACCAATCCGAAGAACGCCAACCCCCTCCGACCTCGGGCATGTCTTTCCACCAAGCACCAGGTGAAACGACCTGCCGGGTCACGAACTTCCTCAAGCTTCCGACGTTTTCCCCCGCGGAATTTCTTGCGTAAGCACGATAATAATACCTGACACCCAGTTCCAAATCGTCGGTTGATACGAAAAATTCGAGGGTTTGCTCGTTTACTTGAGCCGGCAACCAGATGAGGTTTTCTCCGACAATGCTCTTGCTGAGAAAAACGCCAGCCTCGATGACAGGCGAACTACCCTCGGTCAGAATCCGGCCTCCGAATTCATACTCTCCATTGAACCCCGCCTTATGAAACTCGGTCACGACAAAGGGAACCAAACCATCCTCATCGTTCGGATAAGGTTCGTGAAGATTGCTCTCGAACTCATGTAACAAGGATACTTCCGTGGAAGTCAAAGCACGTTCCCAAACAAGCAAATCATCGATCATTCCATGGAAGGGTTCCCGGTCGTCCAAGGCCTCGGCGTTTGGCAAATAGGCTCCGATCACCGAGAAAACGTCGTTGTCCGCGGAAACCTCGGCCGAGACGTCCAATTGACCGTTTTTGTATAGGCTGTGAGAAGGGCCGTCCCGGACCAAAACCAAGTGCGTCCAACCGTGCCTTTGCACTGCCGAACCTTCGACTCTCCCGAACAAGTATTGCTGCAAGTTACCCTCGCGTACGCCCCAAACCGGGTCGCCGTTGTTGGAAAGAACGTTGAAGTAGCCTCCTCCCTTGACTTCATGGGGAAGAATCCAAACTGACAGAGTGTAAGCGCTCCCCAATTCCAAAGACGGAAGTTGGACGTAATCGTCCTCCCCATCGAAAAAGAGAGCCATGCCCTCTTCGCCAAACCGGTTGGCTCCGGGCTCGGTTCCATGGAGCACTCCGTTTTCTTGCCCGCCCAACCCTTCCGATGCATTTCCGTCGAGCCGATAAAAACGAATCAGACCCTGATCAAGAACATGTTCCTCAGAAGCAACGTGACCGCCGCCGGCGACGTATTCCTCCCAATCGGTGATGCCGTCCTGATCGTGATCCCCGTGAAAATGGATCTCAATATCCACCCCACCCAAGTTTCCATCCACCCAAATCAAATCATGGGATTGGGTCGAACTGTTCCAGTCTCCGTAATGGGCGAAGGGTTCGCCCACCTCTTTCTGCGCATCCAGAAGAGCGTTTCCGTTCCCGTCGCGGAAAGCCATTAGGTCGTAAGCCGCCCCCTTGGGCAAGGTGACCGAATAAGGCCCGGGCCCATTGGGCAGGACAACTTCGCGAACAAAGTGACCCTGCTCGTTGATCACCCAAAGAATCACCGGACCGGGAACCGGCCCCGCGTACTGGATCGTACCCGAGACGGTGGCGTTGCTTTCCGCCACCCCATCCATCAAATGAACGTCGAAGTCATTACGGGAGGCGTTGATTTGAATCGGACTGTGATGATGGTAGGCCCAAGGGTCGCTTTGGTTGGGCCAACCGTCCGAGTTGGCATCCCGGAAGGCCTTGACCTTGTAACTATGGCCACGCTCCACGACGAAAGAGTAAGGACCGGCATTGGGCATCTCGGTCTCCTTCACTCTGAAGCCCGACTGATCCATCAACCAGACCCGGAAAGGACCCGAGTCGACCACGCCCGAATAACCGATCGTCCCGCCGAGATCGACCACGTCCACCTCTCCTTCGAAAAGGCCCAAGTCGGGAGCGGCATCCCGGGACCTGCTGACCCCATGGTAATCGATAGCCAAAACTCCGATCTTTTCCGGATCACCCGCATCCACGAAAGGAGAACCCGCCCGCAGACGAAAGTCGTTGTGGAGAGGATCGGCAAAAAGAGGATCGGCGTCCGACAAGTCACCATGCCCCCCCTCTACGACCGAATGAACCGCAACCATATTGCTTTGGCTGAGATACCTCGAAGGTTGCTGTGCGGCCTCATTGCCCCAAGCAATCGAGTTATGGAAGGCAAGGATGGAATTGCTCCCTGCATAAAGGGCTCCTCCGGTGGTGGCGTTGTTCTCGGTCATCGTCGAGTGGGTAATCGAAGCATTGCTTTCCCAAATAACCAAGGCTCCTCCATTGTCCGCCTGGTTTCCCTGGAAGAGGGTGTTGTAAAAAACCGCGGAACTTCCCATGCTCAGCTTGACCGCCCCGCCCCACTCCGCCGAGTTGGACTGGAACAATGCGGAAAAGACAGTCGGCGATCCTCCGTTGTAGACGCACAAGGCTCCGCCCCCGCTGGAAGTACCTGCGGCATGGTTGTCGAAAAAGCCGATAAAACGGAGGCTCGGACTTCCGTTGTCGGCGAGTATTCCCGCTCCACGCTTGTCCCATTGACCGGGTCCGTCCGCTTGTCCACCGACGACACCCAAATCCGACAGAACCGCCGTCCGGTCGACCCCCGAAGCGTTTACCACGTGATAGGAATTGTCGCCCGGCCAATTCTGGCCTCCGATATCTCCGCTCAAATAAGTAATGAAGCCGTGCGAACCACGCTCCTCGAC
This sequence comes from Opitutia bacterium, assembly GCA_038118685.1. Lineage (GTDB taxonomy): Bacteria > Verrucomicrobiota > Verrucomicrobiia > Opitutales > Seribacteraceae > Seribacter. Next base: position 12,393 of record JAYOII010000022.1, on the reverse strand, counting down.
GCTTAGTTCGTGCCCCTGAAACCCGCCGATGATTTCAAGCCGGTTCTTGAGTTGAAAGGAAGTGGTTCGGTCCCCCGCGGTCCGTCCCGGCCCGACGTCCGGACGATAGACCCCCTCGGCGAGCCAAATCTGAGTACGGTCGACACCGTCGGCCTCCGCAAGGGCGGCTTGCAAATTGTCATAGGCATGAGTCCAGGAACTCCCGTTGTTTTCACCTTCCGCACCCTCGTCCACGTAAATGATCTTGGTAACGGGGGGCAAGGACCATCCGTTGCGTGGGTCGCTGTTGGCGGCGATTTCCTCGGTATCGGAATAGCCGTCCCCATCGTCGTCCAAATCGACGTCGTTGGGCAAACCATCTTTGTCCGGATCTTCGTCGACGTCGAGGAGGTCCACCCAAAACGGTTTTTCGAAGGAGGCATTGAGCTCGTCGGTCACCCGGACCCGCACGGAATAGGAATCGGAATGAGTCTCGTAATCAAACGCCGCAGCCGTGCGGAGAGTTCCATCGGGCTCGAGGCTGAAAAGATGGTTGTGGTCGTCTCCGTACCCGGAAACCAGGCTGTAGACGTGAGTGAGGACTTGGTCGGACTCGAGAATGTAGCCAGACGCAGTTCCGTTCATCATAGCATCCTCCCAAAACAAATTAGGCTTCAAATAAAGATAATGTTGATTGTCGTTGTCATTATCTGGAGTTGAAGAGAGCCAATTTTCATACAACCCGTTGACCGAATGTCCACTTGCAAACCCCTGCCAAAATTGCAGGCCCTGCCCACCGGCCTCTTGCCCTTCCGGACCCTCCGTCCAGCGCCACTCACCTTCCACAGCGGAATCGCTTGCCCCCAACCAGGCATTCACCCCCGCTTGGACCACGAAGTGAGCCGTCAGGTTGTGCTCGGCCTCGCTTGTCACGGTGGCGAGGTACACCCAATGAAAAGGGTCGGCCGCATTGGCCGCATCGGCCGCCGCCTTGGCCTCCGCCCAAGTTAAGTTGGCTCCATGGTCGATCAAATCATAGCCCTTCCAACCGAGTTGGGGATCGTCCGGGTCGACGGCATTGAACTTACCCACAACCGTGCCGACCGGCTCTTCCTCGTCGAATTCCAATACGTCCGCCCACTCGTCGATCTCGTAGTGAACGTCGGACTGGGGAGCTCCTTGAAGATCAGGAACCACGGAAAGGGCATCAAGAACAGGACCACCCGCCACGTCCGAGCCAAGAACAGAACCGGTGTCGTTGTTCTCGAGCGTGGGAAGAACTTGGGTGCGAACAAAATCGCGACCCATCTGGCCCTTGAATTCGGCCAGGGAAAACCCACCCGACTGGGTGGACACGTAATGATCGATTCCACTGTTCGCGGCTCCCGCACCACTATCGAATTGAGTCTTCATCCAATGGGTCATGTGCTTGACTCCCCCCGTTATGCCCGCACCTTTAAGCCTGTAGTCCAAATAACGCACCGCCAAGTAGGAAGCGGCTTTTTGATGATTCGATTGAATTGTCTCCCCATCTCCCACAGCGGCGAGCAAAGCATCGATTTCGGAATCGGTCGGTTCGGTCCCAAGAAGGGACAAAACTTCATGATCGTATCCTATGAGAAAGATAGCCAAGCCTTTCTTGAACCACCAACCGGTACTGACGCCGTCGCCCGTAATGTCCCCGTAATAGCTGTTTTGGGCCATCAAAATTGGAGCAACCTTTTTGACAACTTGATTTTTGGCAATCCGCAAATCCGATTTGCTAAGCAAATCGGATAATACAAGTTCGACGGCAACGGCATTGGCTACAGGCCCGGCATACGAAAAATTCGTTCGCCCCCATTGCAAAGCAGCATGTTCTTCGTGCACGGTAACGTTCCAGTCATCGGTCGAATCAACGGTCCATCCGAAAGCTTGCTGAACCAAATCCTCGGTTGATTTTAGCCAGCCGTTCTGGAGGTTATGGATCAATTCTTCTTTTTCGGCGCTGAAACCAAGAAAGGGATCGGGACGGATATTGACCGGAGCCCGGTTGGCGACAGGCCCGACGTCGTAGAAGAAGACCGTGCCAGCATCCGTATTGCCCCAGTAATCGGTACTGGGAGAGCCAATTGCAAGGACTCCATCCGACAAGGATACCGCGGACCCGAATTCGTCCGATGCGTTGGCATCTTGGGCAACGATCCTGTCAAGCAGGGTGGCGGATCCATTCTGCTCGACCCGGTAGAGGTAGACGGCGCCTGCGTTCGCTTGGCCTCCGTGCGTTTCTTGATTGGCCCCGACGGCAAGAAGATCTTCATCCAAGGAAAGGGAAAAACCAAGTTTAGCTCCGGCAGGCCCATCCTTGACCTTGTCGAGAAAGGAAATCGATCCATTCTGTTCCAATCGGAAAAGATAGGCGGCACCGGCTGAGTTCAGACCATTGGGGTCATGCATTTCCGCCCCCACCGCGAAGGTGTCTCCAAAAAGGGAAACGGAACGACCAAATTCGTCGTTTGCGTACGCATCTGATGCCGTAACCTTGCCCAACTCGGTAACCGAACCGTTCGGCTCCAGTTGGAAAAGATAGGCGGAACCGGCATCAATACCCCCTGCGTGATCATCATCATATGCCCCGACCACGAGCAAGTTGCCCGAGAGGGAAACCGAAGAACCGAAATTGTCGGACGCATTGGCATCCGATGCGGTGAACTTGCTTAGGTGTGAAACGGTGCCGTTTGGCTCGACTCGGTAAAGGTAGGCCGAACCGGCATTAACGATTCCGCCATGATCATGATACGGAGATCCGATCGCCACAAGATGATCCGAAACGGAGATGGAATAGCCGAAATTGTCGGAATTATTGGCGTCGGAAGGAACAATTTTTTGTAGATATTGTACCGAACCGTTTTGTTCGATTTGGTAGAGGTAAGCGGCTCCCGAATTGGAATATCCGCCTTGATCGGACCATTTCGCTCCCACCGCCAGGATTCCGTCGTCCATGGAAACGGAATAGCCGAACTGGGTATTCGAACCGCCGTCGGGAGCCGTCAGTTTGCCGATTTTAGTCATGCTTCCGTTGTGTTCTTTCCGATAGACGTAGACGGAACCGGCATTGTGGGCCCCTACCACCGAAAGATCTCCCCAAACCGAGAGGGCGGCCCCGAAATGACCCGCATTGATCGCGTCGGAAGGAATGACCTTGTCGATCAAAGTGGAATTTTGGTCACCCCATGCAAAGGGAGAAAGGAAAGCCAAAAGGAAAGAAAATTGAAGAGATCGTTTCATCGTGGAATACTTTGGAAAGATAATTGAATGTCTCACGCGCGCGAGAGTCTGGCTTCACATCCGAGTATTAGCGCGATTCACCCATTTGATACAATTATTTTTTTCTGTTTCAGGATGTTAGGAAAGATGCGGGTCTTCCGTAACTCAAGACTTGCCAATCCTTGGGTTCTTCCTCATTTTCGGTTTTTCTTTGTTGCCCGGATGGCGGAATTGGTAGACGCGCTGGATTCAAAATCCAGTTCCCGCGAGGGAGTGAGGGTTCGACCCCCTCTCCGGGTACCATCCAACCCATCCTTTCACATGGAAGCATTGATTCGCAGAGGACGCGAGTCCGACATGCCCGCCTTGCGGGACATCCTTAACCACTATATTTTGAATTCCGTGGTTACCTTCGAGATGGTGGAAATGTCACTCGAAAACCGCAAAACCTGGTTTACCCAGTTCACCGAGGACGGACGCTATCAGCTTTTTGTTGCGGAAAAAGAGGGCGTAGTGGTGGGCTACGCAGCCAGTTTGCGCTTTCACCAAAGGCCCGCCTACGCGCCTTCCGTGATGACGAGCATTTACCTCCACCCCGACCACCTCGGACAAGGAATCGGGGGTAGAATCTACGAGACCTTGCTCGACGAGTTGAAAAAAGCCGAAGACGTCCACCGGGCATACGGATTGGTGGTCCTTCCGAATCCGGGTTCGGAAAAACTACACGAAAAACTTGGATTTCAAGTGGCGGGACTCCTTCACGAGGGAGGGCACAAGTTCGGGGAATACCACGACGTTCGAATATACGAGCACAGGTTGGGCCAGTAAGCCCCCCTACCCGCTTCCTGTCCCTGACTGTTCCTTAGCCAGGCAAAAGATCGCCCACAAGGGAGCGTTCCTCGGCTAGTTCGCTTACGGAAGCGTCGATTTTTTCCCTTGCGAAGTCGTTGATCGGAAGGTCCTGAACGATTTCCCAATTTTCCCCGTCCGAACGTATCGGGAAAGAGGTGATGAGCCCTTCCTTGGTGCCATAGCTCCCGTCCGAAGCCACGCAAACGCTGTTCCAATCGCCCTCCGGGGTCGGATTGACGAGGGAGCGGACCGTGTCGATGGCGGCATTGGCCGCCGAGGCGGCCGAGGAGGCGCCCCGGGCCTGAATGATGGCGGCACCGCGCTGTTGGACGGTCGGAATGAAATCGACGTGAGCCCATGTGTCGTCGGAAATGACGTCCGGGGCGGACTGCCCGCCGATCTTGGCATTGTAGTAATCCGGATATTGGGTGGCCGAGTGATTGCCCCAAATCGTGACGTTTGAGACCTCCGAAACCTGCACGCCGGCCTTGGCGGCAAGTTGGGCGGCGGCCCGGTTTTCGTCCAAACGGGTCATGGCGAACCAACGGTCCCGCGGGATGTCCGGAGCGTTGTTCATGGCAATCAGGCAATTCGTGTTGCAGGGATTGCCGACCACGAGGATCCGAGAGTCGGCAGCGGCATTGTTTTGGATGGCTTGTCCCTGCCCGGTGAAAATCTTGCCGTTGATACCAAGCAGGTCTCCTCTTTCCATCCCGGCTTTTCGGGGAACGCTTCCAACCAGCAAAGACCAGTTGGCGCCGGAAAAACCTTCGTTGATATCGCAAGTCGGACGGATGTCCTTGAGCAAAGGAAAAGCACCGTCTTCGAGTTCCATGACCACGCCTTCCAGGGCCTTCATTCCGGGCTCGATCTCGATCAGGTTGAGGGCGACCGGTTGATCCGGGCCGAAAAGACCGCCGGAGGCGATGCGGAAAAGCAGAGAATAGCCGATTTGACCGGCGGCACCGGTTACGGCCACGCGGATGGGGGCTTTGTCATTCATAATTGGAACTATCTTTGATTGAGGTTGTTAAGTTGCCCGAACGAAGCGGTGTTAAGAAAAACGAGCCTTATCCACTACCTCGGCTGCCCGACGAAGGCAAGCTTCGGTGGATTCCCAATCGATGCAACCATCGGTGACCGACACTCCGTATTCAAGCTCATCGAGAGGACGGGGAAAGGCTTGGCTTCCGGCATTCAGGTGACTCTCGATCATTACGGCATGAATACAATCGGATCCCCGCTCGACTTGAGAGAGGACGTCATCGAGGACCGGGGGTTGACGGGACGGATCCTTCCCACTGTTGGCGTGGCTGCAGTCGATCATGACGGATACCGGGGCGTTCGCCTGCTCAAGAGCTTCCCGGGCGGAGGCAACGTGTTCGGATCCGTAATTCGGACCGGCGGAACCGCCGCGCAGGATAAGCTGGCAGTCCGGGTTTCCTCCGGTCGTGACGGCGGATGCCCGCCCGTCCTCGGTGATCCCCAGAAAGGTTTGGCTCATGGTAGCGGCCACAATTCCATTGACCGCAGCCGACAAACCCCCTCCGGTTGCATTCTTGAAACCCACCGGCATGGAGAGTCCGGATGCCATTTGGCGATGAGTCTGAGACTCGGAAGTCCGGGCTCCGATCGCCGCCCAGCAAAGGGAGTCCGCCAAGTATTGAGGAGTGATGGGGTCAAGCAATTCGGTTGCGGTCGGAATTCCCAAGTCGAGCACTTCCCCAAGAAACGACCGCGCGATGCGCAAGCCTTCGGGAATGTCGCAGGTTCCATTGAGCTTCGGATCCATGATCAAACCCTTCCAGCCGACCGTGGTGCGCGGTTTTTCGAAATAAACGCGCATGACCATAAGCAAGCGGTCTCTCAGTTCCTCCGCGAGCTT
>JAYOII010000022.1:0-6421 GCA_038118685.1 Opitutia bacterium | reverse complement strand
CCGGTCTTTTAATTCTCCGACCAGCTTGGCGAAGCGTTCAGCATATTCACGGCACGCTTTCAAATCGTGAATGGAACAAGGACCCACTACGGCCAGAAGACGTTTGTCTTCCCCGTGAATAAGGGAGTGCATTTCATTTCGAGACTTCGCAACGAGCATCTTCTGTTGGGACGTGCGAGCAATATCGCCGCACAAATCCGCCGGTGAAGGCAGCGCTTTGGAATCGGTAATTCGTAAGTTGGTGACAGTATCCACGAAAAGCACCATAGAAGGGAAGCTTGCATGAACAAGCTAAACTTTTACGAATGTATGATAATGGACATTGTTTTGCACACCCAAAAAAACGCCACGGTCGTTCGAGCCGTTGGAGAAGACGCGGAAGACTACCTCCAAAGCCAGCTCACCATAAATTTGAAAAACCTCAATCCCGGAGAAATCAGGTACGGCATGCGCCTCAGTTTGAAAGGAAGAGTTTTGGCCGGCGCCTACGTCATGAGGTTCGACTCGGAGAATTTCGTTCTCCTAAGCCGCGGAACGGAGTCAAAAGTCTTGATCGAATTGCTTGAGGAGAACGTCATTGCCGATGAAGTGGAGTTCAGCGACGAGTCTGCGGATTGGAAATGGCAAACGGTGTGGGGAGAAGGACTGACGGAAAGGCTCGGGTTCTCCTTGCCCGCAAACCGGGAACTGAAAAAAGTGGGCGATGGCTTCGCCTTCCTTGAGTCCAGGCTGCCCGAAGGCGTCGTTTCCATACTATCGCCACGGGGCGAAGTTTCGCAGGCTCTTGGCTTGCCCGAGGAATTGCGGCAGGTTGATCAAGGAGAGCTCGAACACTTGAGAATTCGCGCCGGCTTGGTCGCCATCCCTCAGGAGATAGGACCAGGCGAGTTACCTCAAGAAGGGGGCTTGGAAGAAAACTTCGTCGACTTCGACAAGGGATGCTATCTCGGTCAGGAAGTCATGGCCCGCCTCCACGCCATGGGAAAAGCAAGAAGGAGAGCGGTTCCGGTTTACTGGACGGAACGGGAACCTCCCCCGATACCAACGGCTCTGCTGAACGGAGAAAAAGAGGTGGGCTCCTTGAAGAGCATGTTCATGCGCGAGGAGGGGGGAATTGGAATGGCAATCGTTCATGAAAATGGAATTCCTGAACTGGATGAAAACGGTTTGCTTGTCCGCGACTCGAAAAGGGGAAGAATCAAAAGGCTGTGAACGAAGAAGAATCCATCAAACAAGTGGCGAAGGTTTTTCAAAACATGGGAGCCGAACAAGAGGTTGCCCGGAGAATGGCAAGTCAACTGGTCAAGCGTGCCGAACAAAAGGCAAAAGAGAACAAAAGCTCGAAAATCATCGAATTACAGCGCTTGTTGGAACTTTCCGTTTACGGAGCCCAAGGACTGCTTAAACTCGACGAAAAGAGCGATTTTGACGAAAAATAACCCCAAAACCTAGAAAAAATGGGGTTTTCGTGAAAAAAAGTTTGACCGAGAGCCCTAAAATGCAGAGCTAATCAGTTGTTTAACTCACACAACCATACTTCCAAACAAAAAGGAAACATACATGAATAAAGGAGAACTCATCGAAGCCGTACAAAAGAACTTGGGCAAAGACACCAGCAAGGCAGCCGCAGAAGCCGCCGTTAATGCTGTTTTCGACACCATCACCAAAAACGTGAAGAAAGCCCCTGTTCAAATCATCGGTTTTGGAACCTTTGCCAAGGTTAAGCGCGCTGCGCGCAACGGGATCAACCCGAAAACCAAAGAGCCAATTAAGATCAAGGCTTCCACTTCCGTGAAGTTCAAGCCAGGCGCAAAGCTCAAGGCTGCCGTCTGATCCATTGACTCAACTCATACCCCTTTTTAAAAGCCCGTGGCAAGCCACGGGCTTTTTTTTGATTCATGAGTGAAGAGATTGCAAAGGCGAAGAAAGCCTACCTGGAAACTACGAAAGGAAGCGTGGCCGCTTTCGCTCCGGGACGGATCGAATTTTTGGGAAACCATCTTGACTACAACGGCGGGTTGGTTCTGGGGGCGGCCATTGACTCGGGGATTTACGCTTTGGCCCTACCACGCGAAGACACCTTGGTCCGACTTTTTAGCGAAAGTTTCGAGGATGCGGTCGTGGAAACGAGTCTTGATGGTTTTTCGCGTCAGGAAGGCAAAACCTCTTGGGCGAATTATTGCCTGGGCGTACTGAAGGTAATGCAGGATGCCGAATGGGCTCCCGACAAGGGCTTCTCTCTCACTTTGACGACCAACCTCCCCGTCTCCGTCGGGCTGAGCTCAAGCGCCGCCCTCGAACTCGCAACGGCTCTTGCCTTTTCCCGGTTGGCGGGGCGAGAACTCAACCACAAGGATTTGGTCCGGGTGTGCAGAAAGGCTGAAAACGAATTCGTCGGAATGCCCTGCGGAATCCTTGACCAAGCGACTTCAGCCTTCGGGAAAAAGGATCACCTCGTATTGATCGACTGTGAAACCGAAAGCATATCTTGCCTTCCCATGCCGGCCGAAAGCCAGCTTTGGATCTTTGATTCCGGCATCAAGCACGACTTGGTCGATTCCCACTATGCCGCCAGAAACGAAGAATGCCAAGAAGCCCTCCGTTTGATCCGGAAAACGCACCCCCGGTTGAACTGCTTGGCGAAAGCCGACGCGGTGATGGTTGAAAAAGCAAACTTGCCCACTCAAATAAGAAAACGAGCCCTCCATGTCGTTGGTGAGCAGAAAAGGGTACTCTCGTTCCAGAGAGGCCTGTCTGAAAAAGCAAGCCTTCGTGAATTGGGTCGCCTGCTTACTGATTCTCACAAAAGTTCATCCGAGCTTTTCGAGAACAGTTGCCCGGAACTTGATGCCCTCGTCCAATCCCTTGCCGGACACGACCAGGTTCTCGGCGCCCGGTTGACGGGCGGAGGTTTCGGAGGAGCGGTCTTGGCATGGACTACGACTGGATTTCAGCAAAGTGAAGCGGACGAGATCGCAAACTCATACGAAAAGAAATTTGGGCACCGTCCGGAAACCCACTGTTTTTCTCCTTCTCAGGGAGCAAGGATCGAGGATTGGAAAGAAGCCGGGATTTAGCCTGCGAGGAAGGAACGGAGTGCTTGAACAAAACCTTCCCGGTCCTCGACGTGAGCGTCGTGCCCCGCCTCGGCAAGAACCGTAATTTGCGCTTGCGGAAAATGCTTCTTGATCAAGGGAACATGTTCGCTTCTCACATAACCGGACTTGCCTCCCCGGACGAATAAAGCCGGTCCTTCGTACCGATCGGATTCGCCGAGCGGATTGACCGAAAGCTCAGCGATTGAATTTCTCAACGCCCTCAAGTTGGGCTTCCACGAAAAGCCTGAGCTCTCCTGCCCGAGGTTGGTCAGCAAAAACTGACGAAAAGCCCAATTCGGAAGGGTCTTCGAAAGAGCATCGTCGGCCTCTTTTTTCGAACCAAGCTTGGCCAAATCAAGGCCGAGCATCGCATCCAAGGTAGGCGCATGATGTTCGGGCGGATAATCGCGGGGCGCCATATCGACCACGATCAGTTTTTCAACCCGCTCGGGATGATCGGAAGCAAAACGCATGGCCACCTTGCCCCCGAGGCTGTGGCCACAAAGAAAGACGGAATCAAGACCCATCTCGTCGAGCCAACGGAGTATGTCACGAGCCATGCCCTTGATCGTTGAATCTTCGGAATGAAAGGACTGGCCATGATTGGGCAAATCGAGAGCGAAGGAGTGACTTTCCTCGCTCAGGGATTTGCAGACGGATCGCCAATTCCTCGAGGAACCGAGCAAACCATGCAGGAAAACGCTCTTGGGCAAGGACGGACTCCCCTTCTCTTCGTAAAAAATCCCGGGAAAGGCCATCAGAACAACTCGAGTTGCGATGGATCTGATTTTTCCCGGGACTTGCGGGCCGGTGTGTCCGGAGCTTTTTTCTCCTCTTCGAGTTCGGCTTGGGGCTCGGGTTCGGGAGAAACCACCGGCCCGGCTTTCCGGCCCTCTGTCTTCTTCCCTGAGTTTTCACCTTCGCCCTTCTCCAAACCGGCTAAAATTTCCTTGGCCCGGCCGACCACTTCGTCGGGCAAACCCGCGAGGCGGGCAACCTGAATGCCGAAGGACCGCTCGGAAGCCCCGGGGGTGACCTGACGCATAAAGATGATCTCGTCGTTCCATTCCTTGACCGCAACCGAGAAGTTTTGCAGGCGGGGAAGGGTTTGGGACAACCGGGTCAGTTCATGATAGTGGGTGGCAAAGAGGGTTTTCGGACCTTTCTCACCCGGACCATGAAGATGTTCGATCACCGCCCAGGCAATGCTCAGTCCGTCATAGGTACTGGTTCCCCGACCGATCTCGTCCAGTACGATCAAGCTGGAGGAAGTGCAGTTGTTGAGAATGTTGGCGGTCTCGTTCATTTCGACCATGAAAGTCGAGTTTCCCCGGGCCAGTTCATCCCCTGCCCCGACCCGTGAGAAAATCCGGTCGACCAAGCCCATCCGGCAGCTCTTGGCCGGAACGGCCGAGCCGACTTGGGCCATCAGGGTGATCAACGCGACCTGACGGATGAAAGTCGATTTACCGGCCATGTTCGGGCCCGTGATCAGACAAATCTGATCGGCATCCGACGAAAGGTTGCAATCATTGGGAACGAACGCATGAGTGCCCGCGAGGCCGAGGCTTTCACTCTTCAAAACCGATTCGACGACGGGGTGACGTCCTTGTTCGATTGCAATGAAGTTCTCCTTTTCCACGAATTCGGGAAGGCAATAATCCCGATCCCGCATGATCGAACCCCACGATGAGAAGAGATCGATCTCAGCCAAAACTTCGGCCGTTTTGGCCAGGGAATCGGCATATCCGAGGGTGCTCTCGACGACTTGCAGAAACAGTTCCTGCTCCTTGGCTACGGTCCTCTCCTCGGCGTTCACGATCTCCTTCTCTTTCTGCCTAAGCTCCTCGGTATAAAAGCGTTCCGCATTGGTCATCGTTTGCTTGCGAACATAGTGCTCGGGCACGAGACTCAAGTTGGCCTTGGTGATTTCGATAAAGTATCCGAACGCTCCATTGTACTTGACCTTGAGGTTCCCAATTCCGGTCTTCTCCCGTTCCCGGGCTTCCAAATCAACGATCCACTTCTTGCCTCCGCTCCCGAGCTCGCGCAGGGAATCGAACTCCTCGTCAAACCCCGCTTTGATCACTTTTGCGCTCTCCCCTTTGACGTCTACTTTGATCTCAGGAGGCAATTCCTCCTCAAGGGCCCGGTCGAGAAGTTCTCGTAGTTCATCGAAAGTATCAAGGGCGGCGGCCAAGGATTGGATCGAGGGATAGCGGTCTCCGAGGCGAAGCAAGGCATCCTTGATGCCAGGAAGACCACGAACGGTCGCCCGGAGCCCGCCCAATTCCCTCGGGCGGACCAACCGGTTGCGCAAGCGCCCGAGAATGCGCTCCAAGTCGCTCCCCGTCCGCAAAATCCCGCCGATTTCGTCCACGGTCGAAATGGCCTTCGAAAACTCAGCCACACAACCTTGCCTCCTTCGAATTTCGGAAAGGTTTCGTTCGGGGCTTGCCAAGTATCTTTCCAACAAACGGGCCCCGCCCGAAGTCACCGTTTGATCCATGGCATCGAGAAGAGACCCCTTTCGGGTTTGCGACGTGGTACGAAAAACTTCGAGGTTTCTCTGGGTCGCAGGGTCAAGAAGAAGAGCCTCTCCGTCCCGGTACTCCTCGATTCGCCTGAGGTTTCCCGGCTTTCCCCGCAAGACGTCTTGAGCATAAACAAGGACGGCCCCGGCAGGACCGAGCGCGGGATGCTTCGAGTCAATGCCGAACCCCTCCAAATTCATCACCCCCAGGCTTTCCATCACCTCTCTGGCTCCGGAACGCCGATCAAAATCAAAACCCGGTCTTTCGGTCCGGGTAACTTCTCCCAGAACCCGCTCCAATTCGTCCTTGAAGGAAACAGGAAGCTCGATGGATTCAAGCTGATTCTCAAAGCCTTCGGGAACCAGTATTTCCTTGGGTGAAAGAGAATTCAAAAGGGAGAGAAAATCATGTGGGTTTTCCCAACCGCCGAGGACGAACTTGCCGGTCGACAGATCAAGCCAGGCCGCCCGAACCCCCTTGCCATCCAATTCGAAGGAGAGTAGAAAATGATTACTGCATCCATCCAACTGCCCATCCTCCAAGACGGTTCCGGGCGTAAGGATGCGGGTAATGCCGCGCTTGACCAACTTTCCCGGCGTGGGTGGTTCGAGCTGATCGCATAGGGCTACCTTGTTCCCCAACTTCAAAAGTTTGGTCAAATAACCTTCCGCGGCATGGGAAGGAATTCCGGCCATCGGCATGTCGTGACGCTTGGTCAGGGTGATTCCAAGAAGGGCCGCTCCCCTTTCGGCATCCCTTTCGAACATCTCGTAAAAATCGCCCAACCGA
>JAYOII010000021.1:2842-17417 GCA_038118685.1 Opitutia bacterium | reverse complement strand
GTCTTTTGCCAGTCGTGAGGTTGGTACGCATCGAGGGATTCGTCGTAAAGGGCGGCAACCATTTCGGCCACCGCCTTCTTGGCCCCGGAACCCGTGATCACCGCCGTCCAAGTCTCCTTGGCCGCAGGCTCGAGCTTGGAAGTAAAACGTTCCCACTTCACGCTCAGATCCTTGTTCGTCCATGGAACGTCGACCAGCCGGGTCGTCAGGTAGGCCCGGTTTTCACGGACATAGGTAACGCGCACGGTGAAGCCCCCGCGCATCGCCTCGTTCACTTTCTGAGAAATGCTTGCCTGCGTAGCCTTGGCATCCGTCCAATAAGCTTGGAGAGGCTTCTTGCGGTGAATGACCTCGACGAAGGCCCGGCCTTTGGGATAGCCCGTCCCCCACAGGGCGTTTAGGGAATCCCCTGGTTCGACCCGCCAAGAGGGGGCGGCGACGTGATTGGGAACCTTGATCCCGAATCGTTTGGCATCCGGATTGAGAACGAGAATGGGAAGAAGCCCTTTGACTTCCTTCCCGAAACGGTCCTCGGTTTGCAGGACGGCCCTATAAGCTCCTTCCTCCAGCGTGAAGGAAAATTCCTTGTTGCCCTCGGCATCAGTCGTGAAGCCCTGGGTTGCGACCACTTCGCCCAATTCCCACGAACTGGTATTGGAAAGATCGGGCTCGGGCTTGTGGTCGACTCCACTACCACCGCCATGAAAAGGATGATGAACTTGGCCACCAAGCCTGGCTCGGTTGACCTGCTCCGGTTGTTTGAGCCGGTGGATTTTGAGCGAACCCTCGGCGATCCGTCCCTCGCCATCGAGGGAAGTGGTCTTGAGGGTTACCTTCACGGGCTTGCCCGCGGTTTGCCAATCCTCGGCCGAGAGGGATGCTTGCAAAGCGACGAACCCGACGTTCACGCTGCGTTCCCCGGAACGGGTCTCTCCCGTACCATCCACCACGTCGGCGTAGACGGTATAGCTGAAAGTGGGCTCGTCCTTCTCGGGAACCGAGCGATCGGGCTTGGCCGCGAACTCGACCTCGAAGGAACCGTCCGCACCGGTCCGGGCCGTACCATGAGCGATTTCCTGAGCAGGCGAAGACGGAAAGGGCCTCCACCAGTAATGCCAGCGCAACCAGGGAGGAAAGCGCACCTGCCTCACCACGCGGTACTTGACTTGAGCGTCATTGATGGCGGCCCCGGTATAGGCCATGGCCGACCCGCGAACCTTGACCTTGCCGTTGAGCACGGCCGGCTCGGCCGGGGCGTCCATCGTTACTTGGAACTTGGGACGCTTGTACTCCTCCACGGTAACCGATGCGGAACCGCCCGGAGAATTCGCGCCCTCGATTTGGATGCGCATTCTGCCCATGAGTCGGTCACGCGGAGCAGTGAAGCTCCCGTCGAAGGACCCATAGTCGTTGGTACGGTGCTTGAGCCGGGCGATCTCCTGGTTGTTGCGGTCGCGAAAGACCACCGTGAGCTCTCGATTGGGGATCACCTTGTAGTTGTCGTTCTCTTGATCGATGCGGTAAGAAACCCCCTTGTAACGGATGGTCTGGCCGGGACGATAAAGGCTGCGGTCGGTAAAGAAAACCGAACGCTCGTACGGCCTGCGTTGGCTGTTGTGATCATTCACGTAATAGGAATTGGCCGTGGAAAGGGATTGGCCTTGATGCGAGGCAAGCACGGTCAGGCTGGTACGCCCGGCCTTGATACTGAAAAGCCCGTTGGCATCGGTACGGGTGGCCTTGAGCTCGACGTTGCGGTTGTTGCGCTCGCGCTTCCAAGAACGAACCGTTGCACCTTGGACCGGTTCGCCCGTGATCGCGTTCAAGACGAAACCCTCCAGAGCACCCGATCCATGGCGCGTGCGCATGACGAGCGATAGGTCGCTCACCCAAAAGCTCGAATAACTCACTCTATTCTCCTGTTCGCCAAACTTCGGGTCATGGCTGGCAAAAAGAAAATAGGAACCGGGCTCCAAGTCCTTCGGCGCATCAATCTTCTCGACCCTTTCCTTGAAATCATCGGTCGGGGCAAGATCGACGGACCATTCCTTGAGGGGTTGCTTGTTGAGCCACTCCCCCTTGCGGCGGTGATCAACGTACTCGGGGTGGCGCTGGGACTGTTTCATCCGGCTTGCCCAATCGAAGGGAATGATCCGGAAGTAGGCCTTGGTCAGGTTCCGGTAGCGCAATTGAATCTTGGGCAAGGGAGCGTTCCAGATCCGCTCGGTGGAAACCGAAGAGGACTTCGATTCGATCTGATTGATCAGGTTTTTGCATTCCTTACCGCCCACACTGTCCGGAAAAACCGCCGCCCCCCGCTTGGCGAGCTTATGGGCCTCGGCAAGTTCACCTTCGCCCCGCAGGACCTCGGCGCGTCGGAACATGGCCCGGGCCGACATTTCGTGATCGGCCCATTCCTGGGCAAAGCGCTTGAGCGCGGCCTTGTAGCGGGCCTTTTTCTCTTCCCCGAAAGACTGGTTGAACCCGTAGCGCAAACGAAGAAGATTCGCCTCAACGAAGGCATCGGGAACCTCATCATTCTCATGAAACCGCAGCAGATCCTGATAAAGCCCGATCGCCTTGATCTTTGGTGATTCGTCGTCCTCCGAATCGATTTCCCAAGCCATGAAGTCCTTCGCGGATGCGAAGACCGGACTGTCGGCGGAGAGAACGAAGGCATCCTGCGACTTGGATCCGCCTTGCTCCCCTGCGGAATAAAAACGCAAGGCATCGTGAACGACGAAATCATACAAAGTGGGACGGTAGCTGTCGGGAACGGACCCCGGATTGAGCAGAAAGTCATAATCTTTGACCCCTTCTTTTTTGAGGATCTCGTGATGGGACAAGGTCTTTTGGAACTGCTTGTCGATTTCCGAAAGAATCCGGGGCAAGTCCCAGGTGGTGATATCCCCGCCCGGAGCTTCCGCAGTCCGAGTCCTTTGGGCAAAGCGCCAGCGATTTCGTTGAAAGTACTGCCAGTACCAGTTGGAAAGGACTGCATTCATCATAGGCTGAAGGTCCTTGGGAGCCTTGGCCATCTCCGCCTCCATCCGGGCAATTTTTTCCTCGGGCTTGTTTCCTTCAATGGCTCCCTCCAAGTTGATCTTCTGGGCAACGGCCCGAATGGCCACTGCATGGGCCTTTTCCTTCAGGGCACGCTCGATCAGGGGTTCGAGCTTCTCGATCGCCGTCTTGGGCAGACCCTTCTTGGTCGCCTCCTCGACTTCTTCCCATTGATCGACAAGACTTGCGGGTCGGGCTTTTTGGCCGATCAGGAAAACGGCAAAGGCAAGAAACAGCGACGAGGCTGCAAGTGAAATTGTTTTCTTCATGCTTCGAGTGAATTTGGTAAGCGCAGGGGGAGCAAGCTCCCAATTTTTTTGAGGATTGTCTTCAAGGTAAACCCTTAGGACGCGCTGAAGAACTTTATCTTAGAAAAAAGAATCAGGGTTTGACGACCTGAGCGTTCAGCTCGACCTTGCAACTGGTTCCATCCTCCCTCAAAAGAGGAAAAATCCACTTTTTGCCCGGAACCATTTCGCGTAAAAAAACACCGCCTCCTCCTTTCATGGAAAACATGGGCACGAGTTCGGTTCTGCGGGTGGCATTCAAATATACCCGAATTTGCCGACCCTTCGTTTCAAGGATTGCGCAAGGGTCTTTGTCTCCCTCGACTCGGATAAGCTTCATGCCGTTGCGGGTCTGCCCGGGTTGCAAAAAAAAGGCGCTGCCTCCCCCGACTGAGAGGGAAACCTTGGGTTGCCCGCCGATCGAAAACAGCCCGCGCATTTCGATTTTGTCAATGTCTCCGCCTTTTTCCTTCAGACCCTCCAATGCCCTCTTGGCTCGAGCCTTGATGCCGTTATCGCCACCGAGCTTTCCCTTTCCGGCAAAAGCAAAGCCCTCGAGGAATACCTTGCCATCCACAACCTCCGGCGTAACGGAAAGCAGAATCCCATCCAAACTAAGGAGATCCTGGTTTGCGTCGAAAACCTCCTGAGCAACTTGGATGACTGCCTCCTGTCCCACTACCGTTAGCACCCGCGGAGCGGCAAGAACGTCGTCACCATCCATGAAACGGGAGGAAACCTGAACATGAAGACGGGGACTGTCCTCGGCTTTTCCTTCGGCACAAAACACGCTTAAAAACAAACAGGAGAGAAGGAGAGGGAGTTTCATAGGCACCAAAGATTCATAAGCTTATGTCCTTTGCAATCTTGAATATGAAAATTTCAGGTCGCGGATTTTTTTCTTCCTGTGATTGCCGATCCGTTATCGAAGCTTGATTAAGGTTTGCCCTGCCCGAACGGAAAAGCATTCTTATTGGCATGGCATTCAATCCCCTGTCTTTCATAGCCCTGTCCGTACTCGTCCCTTTTTCTCTGATGGCAGGCAATGAAAACTTCCCCTTCCCCGGTGAAAAACCAGAGGGAGTGAACCTGCATGCCTTGGTTGGAGCCGACCTTCAGGTAAGCCCGGGAAAGCGGATCGAAAAAGGGTTCATCTTGATCCGAAACGGTATGATCGAGAAGGTGGGCGAAGGGAACAAGACTCCTCCCGGCTACCGCAACTGGGATATGACAGGCAAGACGATCTATGCGGGATTCATCGACTCCTATCTGCTGACCGGCGCGAAAGCCGGAAAACTACTTGATCTCAGACACGACCAGCAACACCTCAAAGCCACCGCGGACCTGTCCTTTTACGGCACCCCGTCCACCCGTCCCGACCCCGGCGAAAAGGGCCCGGGCTTCGAGGTATCCGGGGTTCACCCCGAAAGAAAGGGTATCGATGAGTTTCAACCCGACGAGCCGACCTGGAAGAACCTTCGCAAACATGGTTTCACGGTAGCCCACTTGGCCCCCTCCGAGGGAATCCTGCGCGGGTCGGGACCCTGCGTTCTGTTGCGCGACGGAAACCCCAACGACCTGATTTTGAAAGAGGAAGTCGCCCAAATCATGGCCTTTGATCCGGTCGGCAAAGAACAATCCCCGCAAGTCTATCCGAATTCTCTCATGGGGGCATTGGCCGTGATCAGGCAGGCCTTTATCGATACCGGGCATGCGGAAGAAAAATCCCAATACTTGAAGCAAAAAACCTCCACTCCGCCCTACTTCCCACATGTCGGAATCCGGAGCTTGCAAAAAGTCCTCGACAAGAAAAAACCTTTCCCGGTCTGGATCGAATCCGGTAGTTGCCTGATGGAAAACAGGGCCATGAGTTTAGGCAAAGAATTCAGCTTCCATCCTGTTCTCATCGCCACCGGAGATGAGTGGAGGAGACCGGACCTGGCTCTTTCCAAGAATCACTCCTACGTATCGAACCTTCTCTTTCCCGCCCTTTCGAAATTACCCGAGGAGGAGGATTGGGAGCAAATTTCCCTCGATCAACTCCGGGCATGGGACCATGCCCCGGGCAACCCTTCCCTTATTTCCCGAAAAGCCAAATCCCTTTCCTTTACGACGACCGGAGTAAGACTTGGTGAATTTCACCGCAATTTGCTCAAAGCAATCGAGCGTGGCCTCTCCGAGGAACAGGCATTGGCTGCGCTCACAACCAACCCGGCGCGAATTTGCGGAATCGAAAAATCAACCGGAACTTTGGAAAAGGGAAAGCTCGCCAATCTGGTCGTGGTCGAAGGCAAAACCTACTTTGCCAAAGAAGCCAAAATCAATTCAACCTGGATCGAAGGACGCCCTTTTAAATATTTTATCGAAGACAAAGAGAAGAAGGAAGAACGCAAAGACGGAAACGCCACGCAGAAGGAACTGGAAAAGGGAATTGCCCGATTCCCACATTCCGAGCGCAAGGCTTTGGAAAGCCCTCCCGCCGTACTCTTCACCGGGTTCAAGCTGTGGACCTGCGCTTCGGATGAAATCTTGACCGGTCATGACTTGCTCGTTCAAGAGGGAAAGATCGCAGCCCTTGCTCCTGACTTGAAACCCAAAGCCCCCCCGGGGTGCAAAATCGTCGAGGGCAGAGGGAAGCACCTGACTCCCGGTTTAATCGACTGTCACAGCCATGCCATGATTCTCGGCCGGGTGAACGAATCCACCATGCCCTCCACCGCCATGGTACGAATCGCCGACGTGATCAATTCGGAAAGCATCAATATAGAACGTCAATTGGCAGGAGGGCTGACCGCCTGCAACCTGCTCCATGGTTCGGCCAACCCCATCGGAGGACAAAACGCAGTGATCAAGCTCAGGCTCGGAGCTGCGCCGGACGGGATGATTTTGAAAGCCGCCCCGGGCGGGATCAAATTCGCCCTCGGGGAAAACGTCAAGCAGGCCAACTGGGGGGACAAATACACCACGCGTTTCCCCCAGTCCCGAATGGGGGTCAAAACCTTTTTCGCGAACCGTTTCACCGCAGCCCGTCAGTACGGATCGAAGCTCCTTGAAGCTCGAACAGGCAAGATCCCTCCGGTCCGCAGGAACTTGGAACTGGAGGCGATCATGGAAATCATCGAAGGCGAAAGGCTCATTCATTGCCACTCGTACCGACAGGACGAAATTCTTGTTTTCTTGCGCACCATGGAGAGCTTCGGCGTGCGGGTCGGCAGTCTCCAACACGTTTTGGAAGGCTACAAGGTAGCCGACGAAATTGCCCGGCACGGAGCTGGGGCGTCGACCTTTTCCGATTGGTGGGCCTACAAGTTCGAAGTCTATGACGCCATCCCCTACGCCGGCGCTCTTATGCACGAACGCGGGTGCGTCGTAAGTTTCAACTCGGACTCCCCCGATCATGCCCGCCGCATGAACCTGGAAGCGGCCAAGGCCGTCAAATACGGACGCTTGTCCGAAACCGAGGCTCTCAAATTCGTCACCCTCAACCCGGCCAAGCAATTGGGCATCGACAAATGGGTCGGATCCCTCGAGGTGGGTAAAGATGCGGACCTCGCCATTTGGTCCACCAATCCTCTCGATTACCGGACCTTGTGTCAGCAGACTTGGATTGACGGACGATTGTATTACGAGTTCAAAAGAAGCAGGGAACGGGAAAAGAGCAGATTGAAGGAAAGGGAAAGGTTGGTTGCCCAGGCCCGCAAATCCCTCGGAGAAGGAGGAGCAGCGGAGGCTTCCGAGGAAGCGAAGGAAAAATTCTTCAGGCATTCGCTCGAAACGGCCTGCGACCTGTTCCCTCATTCCTGCCGCTCTCTTTGTGAGCACGCGAAAGGAGGGGCCCGATGAACCGGTTGGTTTTGCTTACTCTTTTCTTGTCCACCGCCGGGGGATTTCTTTGCGGACAAACCGTCTATCGGGCGGCCAAGATTCAGGCCACTCCGACCCAATTCTTCCAACCGGGAGAAATCCTCGTGGAAAAAGGAAAGATCCGGGCCATAGGAAAATCAGTCAAGGTTCCGAAGAACGCAAAGGTCGTCGAATGGAAGGATCTGGAAATTTATGCCGGTTTAATCAGCCCGGGATCCTCTCTGGGTTTGACCGAAATCAACGCCCTGCGACCCACCCGGGATGAACGGGAAGTGGGCACTCATACACCCGACGTGGAAGCTTGGGTCGCGGTAAACCCAGACTCGGAACTCATCCCCGTAGCCAGAGCCAATGGCGTGACTCATTCCATTATTGCCCCGATGGGAGGCATGATTTCCGGAACCTCGGGCCTCATCACTCTCGACGGATGGGGCATCGAGGAGATGACCATACGCAAGAAGGTCGCCTTGCACCTTTGGTGGCCCGGCCATTCGCTCGGACTCCCCCAACCCCATGCCCCCGGCCAACCCGCGCCCAAGTCAATGGAAGAACAGGAAAGGGAAAGAAAGGAAAGAATTCGCGAAATCGACGAATTCTTTGATCAAGCGGAAGCATATCGGAAAGGGAAAGAAGCGCACCCCGACAAACTGGTCCCAAACCCCGCATGGGACGCCATGAAGCCTGTTCTCGAAGGCAAGATTCCCCTCATGATCCATGCCGACGAAACCCGGCAAATCAAGGCGGCGGTCGAATGGGCCGAAGAAAGAAAGTACCGAATGATTCTTTCCGGAGGCCAAGACGCATGGAAACTGGCTGATTGGCTGGGGGAACGCGAGATTCCGGTCGTTTATCTTCACATGTTCACGGCTCCGCGCTACCGGAATTCTCCTCATGACGAACAATTCCGCGCCCCGGGAATTTTGGCCAAGGCCGGTGTCCCCCTTTCGATCGGCTTTCGCCTCGGCGGATGGACCGCGGCCAACCAGCGCAACCTACCTTATCACGCCGCCCATGCAGTCGCTCACGGTCTGTCGCGGGAAAAAGCCTTGGCCTCCATCACAATCGAACCGGCAAAACTCGCCGGAGTATCCAAGCGTCTTGGCACTCTTGAAGTCGGGAAGGAAGCAACTTTCATCGCCACCACGGGGGACTTGCTCGACCTTCGCTCCTCCGTCAAACACATGGTCATTGCCGGGAAAAAAACAAGCCTGCAAAGCCGGCACACCCGTTTATACGAAAAATACCGTAATCGGCCCCCTGCTCGCCCCTGAGGTTTTCTTGTTTCTATAAAAAAAAGGCATGTGGCTTGCCCGAACCACATGCCCTGATTACGGCTCCCGAAGTAGGATTTTCATCTTGCCCTTCGACCTGTTTCAGAAGCCAAATTCAAATCTTTGAAACCCTAGAATAAGGCATTCGTTTCGCTATTCCATAAATCGAAGGTAATGATTTCGTAAAAAAACGAATTTGCCCCACCTCGTCCTCAAAGTGAATGAGCAAACGCTTGGAACCATTCCAGGGAGAAGTGGAGAATCGAAAGGATTGATCCTCAGGGTATGTTATTATTTAGCCTTGCCGGACAAGTAGTCGATTCGCCGAGCGCTTTCACCTGCCTTCACCTTGAGAGCAACCTTCGATGAATCAAAAGCGTATCCGCAAAAATCGCGAAGGTAGACCACTGCATTGAACGCGAGCAGAACTTCCTGCGCAGAGGTCGATTGGTTCAGCACTTTCAAAAGGGCAGGCATCGGATCGTGTACCTTTGTCGTACCGAGAAATTCGGCGGCCCGCACCCGAACCATCGGATTTTTGTCGTCCAGGAGCTTCTTGGCATGAGGAGCAAGGGATTTTGCCTGCTTGCCATGCAGGGTCGCGCTGATGCACGCCCAGTAACGCTTCCATGGGTTCTCGGACTTCATTGCCATGGACAGTTCTTTCTCTGCTTTCGGAAAAGGGATCAAAGCAAGATCGGCAATATCCACGAGCTCTCCAATCTCCCGGACATGTTTTTTGCCGAACGCGATCCCATCTTCCAAGGCATGGGCAACCATATGACTCTCGGGATAAAAGCTCAGGTCGGTGATCCCCTTGTCCTTCGTGGTCATTCGTCGGCGCATATCGAGAAGAACTTCGCGGTGAGCAGGGTTTTGCGAAAGATCGTTCACCTCATGGGGGTCTTGGGAAAGATCGAACAATTGTTCAGCGGGGCGGGGTTCGAAAAATTGCCGTTGGCAGGCGTTGAGTTTGCCCGCCTTGTAAAGCTCCCGCCATTCGGCAAAGGCAAGCATCCGGTAACGGTAGTTGTTCTGCAACCCGTCCGGATAGAAACCTTGATAATTCCGAACGTATTTCCACTTTCCCTTGCGGAGGGTTCTTACCAAGTCGTACTTCTCGTCGAAGCGGTCGGCGTAACCGAACGCCTCGTCCCGGGAGGCAAGTTCCTTGGTCGTCGTCCCCTTGCCAAGGAAGGCCGAACCGTCCATTTCTTCGGGAACTGATAACCCGGCGAGGTTCAAGACCGTGGGTCCGAAATCGATAAAGCTCACGAAGCCATCGGTTCGGGTTCCACGCTCATGATCAGCCAAGTTCTTGAAATTCTCGGGGATGCGCACGACCAACGGCACGTGCAGACCGGATTCGTAGGCATACCCTTTTCCACGCGGAAGCACTCCTCCATGATCCCCGAAGTAGAAAACGAAAGTATCCTCGAGGAGTCCATCCTCCTTGAGTTTTTCCAAAACCGCCCCCATTTCCCCGTCCACCATGGTCATGCGGTCAAAATACCGGGCATGGGTATAGCGGAAGGTGGGAGTATCCGGATGATACGGGTGAAGCTTCACTCGGTCGACGGGCGTTTTCGTCTTTTCCGATTGCATGAGCTGGGCGGGAAAATGCAGGGAGCTCTCGTGGCAAGCGCCAAAGGACTGCATGTAGAAAAAAGGCGCGTTCTTATCCGGACGCTTGCGCCAAGAGGCTTTCCTTGAGGATTCGTTCCAGGCCTCTCCCTTGGCGGCATGAAAATTGTAATCCGTCTTGCTGTTGTTGGCGCAATAGTAACCGGCTTTGCGGAGTAAGGCGGTCCATGGCTTCACTCCCTTGGCCAAGGCGGATTTTCGGTGATACTGGAAGCCTCCTCTGGGGGCCAGTATGCCAGTGGCCAAGGTCGAGCGGGCAACTGAGCAAACCGGGGCGTTGGAAAAGGCATGGTCAAAGGTCAGTCCGGCCTTGGCCATTTTCTCGATATTGGGCATGGCTCCGAATTTGGCTCCGTAGTGCTTGAGGTAATGGATGGAATTATCCTCGGAAACGAGGAAGACGACGTTCGGCCGCTTGGACCAAAGCGGGGAAACAGCGAGGAGAAGAATAAGCGTAATTCTCATGACGGGGCGAGATTGATTGGAAAAAATTATTGCGCGACGATGGCGTAAAGGGAACGGTGTCCACGAAGATAAAGGCGGTCGTGAGCGATGATTGGAGAAGCGGTGAACTGATCGTCGAGCTTGTTCTTGCCAATGACCTCATAACTTTTACCGGCTTTGAGCACGGTAAAGGTACCGTCCCGGGCAGTCAGAAAAATCCGGCCGTTGGCGGCCACGGGAGAACCTCGATAAGTTTGGGCGTGAAAGCGCTCC
Source organism: Opitutia bacterium (assembly GCA_038118685.1). GTDB lineage: Bacteria > Verrucomicrobiota > Verrucomicrobiia > Opitutales > Seribacteraceae > Seribacter. Next base: position 6,571 of record JAYOII010000021.1, on the reverse strand, counting down.
TGATAGAACTGTTCACCCGTCAAGGCATCCAGGCAAAGAATGGTGCCGTTCTCTTTGCAAAGGTAGAGGAGGCCTTTGTAAAGTAGTGGCGTCGTGACGTCGGTCGTGCCTCGATCCATTCTCCAAAGCTCACCCGCCCCACCCTTCTCGATCCGGCCTTTGGCTTCGGAAAGGCGGACCACCGAAACCCCCCGGTTCTTGGCCGAAGGGACAACCAACAAGCCCTGACTTGCGACTGGGGAGGCAACAAAACGAAGAGTCCGATTGTATTGATTCTTCGGGTTGAGTCCGGCTACCCGCCATTGTTCCTTTCCCGTCAAAGGGTCATGACCAATGCAATAATCGTTGCCGTGTGTAATCAGGAAATTGAGCTCACCCTTGCGAAAAGCAATGGGAGACGCATACGAATGCTCGCACTCGGCAACCCCGTCACTCTCTCTTTCCACTTTCCATACTTCCTTCCCGGAATCGGCCTCTACGCAAATGACCAACTGGGCCGCGGAATGGATCAACTGGAGATAAAGACGCCCCTCGTGCAGAACGGTCGTGGAATGAAAGCCAAAACCATAGCGGAACTTGCCATAGCGTTCCTGGGCATTGAAGCGCCATTTTTCATGCCCCTCGAGATCGAAGGCCACGACTTCCCCGGTTCCGGAGGTTGCGAAAACAAACTTTCCATCCGAAGCGGGACTGGGAGAAGCAAAGGTTCTCTCCCCATTTCCCTTGCCTTTGGTTTGGCAAACGACACGAGTCCATAGTTTCCGCCCATCAACTCCTATGCCCATTGCCTTGACCTCGTCATCCTGCTCGAAAGTCAGAAAAATTTTATTCTTCACCACGATGGGCGTGGACGAACCCGCCGCGGGAAGTGGAATTTTCCAATCCAAATTTTCCGTTTCGCTCCAAGAATCCGGAAGCTTCGTGGAATCGCTCAGACCGTCGTTGCCGGGCCCGCGCCAAGTCCGCCAATCAGCCTCAAGCAGGCAGGAAAAGAAAAGAAAGCAAAATGCCTGAGAAAAAAACTTTTTCATCTGAAAACTAGGCAAGAATGTCCGTGATAACGTGACCGTGCACGTCCGTAAGACGAAAGTCACGACCCTGATAACGATAGGTCAACCGGGTATGATCGATACCCAGCAAATGAAGAATGGTGGCATTGAGGTCATGGATGTGCATGGTGCCCGGACTCCATTTGTGTTTGTTCGGTTTGATCACGTTGCCATCCTTGTCCGTCAGGTTATATCCGTAGTCGTCCGATTGCCCGTAGGTGATGCCGGGTTTGACTCCTCCTCCCGCCATCCAAGTCGTAAAGGCGCGGGGATGATGGTCCCGGCCATAATTCTCCCGGGTCAGTTTGCCCTGACAATAGGTTGTCCGGCCAAATTCCCCTCCCCAAATCACCAAAGTGTCCTTGAGCATACCCCGTTGCTTGAGGTCCTTGATCAGGGCGGCGCATCCTTGGTCAACGTCCTTGCATTGATTTTCATGCTCGCGGGGTAATCCACCATGGGCATCCCATCCACGATGGAAGATCTGAATATTCCGAACACCTCTCTCCGCCAATCTTCTGGCATTCAGGCAACAAGCCGCGAACGTACCTCCTTCGCGGGCTTCTTTTCCATACAAGTCGAAAGTGGATTCGGGTTCCTTCGAAAGATCCATCAACTCGGGAACCGAGGTTTGCATGCGGTAAGCCATTTCATGCTGGCGCAACCGGGCCAACACCTCCGGATCGCCAAACGTTTTGTGGTGTTCCCCGTTGAGTACGGACAAGGCATCCAGTTGAGCCCTTCGGTCCCGGGTCGAGGTCCCTTTCGGATTGGTCAGGTAAAGAACCGGATCGCCTTGGCTTCGCAGCAGAATACCCTGATGGTCCGAAGGCATGAACCCCGTCCCCCACAACCGGCTGAAAAGACTCTGCTCGGCATGCTTGGATTTGGCATGCATGACGACGTAATTGGGCAAATCCTCGTTCATGCTTCCCAAGCCATAACTCAGCCAAGATCCGAGGCTGGGTCGTCCCGGAACCTGACTGCCCGTTTGGATATAAGTGACCGCCGGGTCATGATTGATCGCCTCGGTAAAAGTACTGTGAATCACACACAAGTCCTTGACGACTTTCGCAGTGTGAGGAAGCAGGGAACTGACCCAGACACCCTTGTCATTGTTGTCGTGCTTGGTGAAGGCGTACTTGCTCGGAGCCACGGGAAGGGTTTTCTGACGCGAGGTCATGCCCGTTATTCGCTGACCGTCCCGGACGTGATCGGGCAGGTCCTTCCCGAACTCCTCCCCCAGTTTGGGTTTGTAATCCCACAGGTCGAGATGACTGGGACCTCCGCTCATGAAGAGGTAGATGACCCGCTTGGCTTTGGCCGGATGGTGCATTCCCCCGTTCAAAGAACCGGCCTTGGGCAAGGCCCAACCGGTCGTCAATTGAGCCATGGCCGCCGTTCCCAACCCAAGGGCCGCTTTGCCGAACAACTGGCGGCGGGTAAGGTAAAGTTCTCGTTCGCGAAGTGGATTGGTATTCATGTCAGTGGAATTAAATTCGTCAGTATAGCAGGATGGAGAGATCGCTCGCCAAGGCAGTCCCGGCAACTTGGGCCCAAGCAGCCACTTCCTTGGGATCAAGATCGGGATCTCTGGGCGCATCCCCGATTTTCAACAAGGCCTCCGCGTCCTCGACTTTTCCGGCAAGACGTTTTCGTTGGGATTGCAGAAGCTTGGAGCAAGCTTCCCGTTCGGTTGCGGAAGGCTTGCGGGAGGCAACGAGCGTGAACAGAAGATCGAGCCTCTCATCATCTTTTTCACGCTCCTTGATCAACCGTTCAGCCAACTTTCGAGCTGCCTCCACGCGTTGCGGTTCATTGAACAAGGCGAGTGACTGGAGAGGGGTATTTGTCCGTGAGCGGCGCACACAGGAAGCCTCCCGACTGGGTGCGTCGAACAAAGTCATCATGGGGTGAGGACTCGTGCGCTTCCAATAGACGTAAAGACTCCTGCGATAAAGACGCTGCCCCTTGTCCGCGACGTAATTCTTCGTGTTACTGGCCGGATGCATCAGTTCCTTCCACATTCCGGGAGGTTGGTATGGCTTGACGCCTTCCCCGCCCATCGTGGGATCAAGCAACCCGGAAGACCACAAGGCCATGTCCCGGAGGACCTCCGCATCCAAACGGTAGCTGGGACCGCGAGCGTAAAGAAGGTTTGCCGGATCAAGCAGATCCTCCCGGTAGGTTGAGCTTTGCCTGAAGGTTTTGCTCGTCACCAAAAGACGTAACGTTTTTTTAAGATTCCAACCTCCCTCTTGGAACTCAACCGCCAACCAATCGAGGAGCTCGGGGTGAGTGGGTTGTTGGCCTTGCAAGCCAAAATCATCCGGTGTTCGAACCAAACCGGCTCCAAAAACCCGTTGCCAAATGCGGTTGACCAACACACGAGAGACCAAGGGTTGATCTCGCGAAACCAACCAGTTGGCGAGGCCAAGTCGGTTGGAGGGAGCATCATCGGGCATGGAACCAAGGGAAACCGGCACGCCGGGCTGAAGAGGTTCGCCCACGGGCATATCGTATTCTCCTCGGTCCAGTAACTTGGTTACACGGGGCTTGGGCAATTCCCGAGCCACCAAGGTTGAGGCAAAGGCTTCCATGGCTTTCGCCTTCTCATCCCGCAGAGCAATAGTTTCCTGTGCCCATTCCTCCAATCCTTTGACAGGAGCTTGCAACAATT
>JAYOII010000021.1:0-2832 GCA_038118685.1 Opitutia bacterium | reverse complement strand
GCTGGGAAAGGTCAGTTTGTAGATCGCGAAAGCGCTTGAGTTCTCGATGGCGATTTCGACTCTTTGACGCCGTTTGGAAAAAGTGGGAACCGCCCCCTTTGCAATCTCCTTGAAGGTCTTTCCATCCATGGATCCGTAAAGCTCAAAGCCTGTCGGATCCCGGGCGGGAACGTCCTCGCCCGAAGTAAGGGCAATTTTTTCAACCACACCCTTTTGAGAGTAAATGACAAGATCACTCCCTTTGCCGTTGAAATTGAGGTATTTGGTCTTGGGATCGTCATCAATGGCCTGAGCCGGCGTTTGATTTTGGGGAGACTTGCCCGAGGTTGCCAAAACCTTGTCTCCCTTGCGGGTCAGATCATTTGAACCCAAAAGGCTCGCCAACTTTTCCAAATTGCCATCGGCTTGAGGAAACTTCCCGGTTTCCCGGACACGAGCGAGAAGTTCCGACTCCCTTTTCTCGAGAACCTTCCATTCAATCCACGCCCTCTGATCGGCAGGAACCTTGAGATGATCTCCGTATTCGTATCGATTCCCATCCATGGGCGATTCAGCCGTGCTATTGAAGAAAGCCAGAAGTTGAAAGTATTCGGTATGGGTTATGGGGTCGTACTTGTGCGTATGACACCTCGCGCAAACCAGGGACAAGCCGAGCAAGGAAGTGCCCAGGCTTTCCACCCGATCGAAATTGTTCTTGGCCTGAAACTCAGCCGGGATGGCGCCACCTTCGGCAGTGGACGGGTTCATGCGGACAAAACCGGTTGCAATCTTTTGATCAAGCGTTGGATCGGGGAGCAAGTCACCCGCAAGTTGCCAGGTAATGAACTCATCGAACGGAAGGTTGTCGTTCAAGGCCCGGACAACCCAATCGCGATAGGGAAAAATCCCTCTCCTGTTATCCAGGTGCAAACCATGGGTGTCCCCGTAACGGATTGCATCCAGCCAATACCTGGCCTGGTGCTCGCCATAATTGGAACTAGCAAGAAGAGAATCCACAAACCGTTCATAAGAGTCTTCGCCTCCGTCTTCCAAAAACGCTTTGAGTCGGGCGGGATCAGGAGGCAACCCGGTCAAAGTGAGCGAAACCCGTCTCGCCAAGGTCTCCCTCTTCGCCTCCGCAGCAAGTTCAAATCCTTTTTTCTTCAACTTTGCCTCAACGTAATGATCAACGGGGTTTCCCTGCACCTGCCCTTTTAAAGGTTTAACAAACGCCCAATGCTCGGCATATTTGCCGCCGGACAAAACCCATGCTTTGAGAAGTTCCTTCTCTTCCTTGGTCAAGCTCTTGTCAAAGTTCTTGGGAGGCATTGGCTCCTCTTCGTCGAAAATCCGAAAGAGGAGTTCCGAATCTTCGGGAGACTCCTCATCCACTGCGTGAAAACCACCCAAGTCCTTCTTGGCGGCTTCTTCCGAGTCCAACCTGACCAAGTCTTTCTTCTTGGTGTCCGGACCATGGCAGGTGAAGCATTTGTTGGAAAGGACGGGCAAGACCTCGCGGGCAAAATCAACCTTGGTGAATCCGGAAGCTTGCAAAAGGACCTTCGGCAAAAGAAAAACAAATAGGTAAGGCAACAATCGCTTCATGACAGGTTTGAGCAAAATTATCGTATGGACGCAATCAACGACGAAGCTACGGAAAAGAAGAAGTAAACCAAGTGCAATTTAAGACTTCGACAAAATTAATCGAATTCAAGAAAGAAAAATTCACACTAACTTTTCCCCGGAGAGAACTGAAATAATTATCTTAATTAATTCTTTTATAATTTAATCCTTGATTATTCATAAAAGATTCAAGAAAAATTTAAAATCCCTTAAAGCACTATCCCTTCGTTTATATAAACATTTACCCACCCTTTACCTTCTTCAGGTAATTTTACTCATCCTATACCTTCGTCTTATTATGAAAAAGAAGCAAAATTCGTCCTCAGAAGAAACTGCCGAAAAGAAACCTGCCGCCAAAAAGGCTCCGGCGAAAAAATCCGTAACCAAAGCTTCCTCCGTAAAGAAGGCGCCAGTCAAGAAGGAGCCGGCGAAAAAAACGGCAACCAAGGCTTCCGCAACAAAGAAACCCGCAGCCAAGAAAACGGCGACCAAAACCTCAACCGCAAAGAAACCGGTGGCCAAAAAAGCCCCAGTCAAACCTCCTGCCACCAAAAAGCCGGCCAGAAGAAAGAGAGCGGGTAAAATCGAAACCCGTTTCTTGGAAAACGTGGTCGGGGGCAGAGGCGAGGCGGCCAAGACGGACAAGGTAGACGACGAGCAACTTTTGGCCAACGTCGACATCGACGAAACCCAGGGAGGCATGGGTGACGACAATCTCAAAGGCGGCTCCGGCGACGACAAGATCAAGGGCGGTCAAGGCGACGATAAAATCAAAGGCGGCTCAGGCGATGACAAACTTCACGGTGGTCAAGGCGACGACAAGCTCAAGGGCGGCTCAGGAGACGACGTTCTTTTGGGTGGTCAGGGCGACGACAAACTCAAGGGTGGCTCCGGAGACGACATCCTCGCAGGTGGGACCGGCGACGATCTTTTGAAAGGTGGTTCGGGTGCGGATCTTTTGGTTGGTGGACAAGGAGACGACTCCGTCAAAGGCGGTTCCGGCGACGACATACTAATCGGAGGTCAGGGCGATGATTCGCTGCAAGGTGGTTCCGGTGCCGATTTTCTCCATGGCGGCAAAGGCGGTGATTCGCTCAAGGGCGGCTCCGGTTCGGACAGGCTTCACGGCGGTCAAGGCGACGATAAGCTCAAGGGCGGTTCAGGCGACGACAAACTCCACGGCGGTCAAGGCGACGACGTCCTCAAGGGCGGTTCAGGCGACGACAAACT
>JAYOII010000020.1:0-18221 GCA_038118685.1 Opitutia bacterium | reverse complement strand
AACGGCAAGGGGGTGAAGCGTCCGGTGGAGGTTAACGAATTGACCAGAGTCTACACCGACGAAGCTCTTGACTTCATTGAGCGCAACAAGGAAGGACCGTTCTTCCTTTACCTGCCTCACACCATGCTGCACCTTCCGCTCGGGGTCAGCGAAGAATTCAAGGGAAGTTCCAATTGGGGCGAATATGGCGATGCCATTCAGGAACTCGATCACAACGTTGGCCGAATCCTTGATTCGCTTAAACGATTGAAAATGGCCGACAATACCCTGGTCGTTTATGCCTCGGACAACGGACGGGGACCGGGGCGAAATCCGGAACAGAAAATCAGGGGACGAAAGCTATCCACTTTTGAAGGAGGTATCCGGGTGCCAGCGATCGCATGGGGGCCTGGACTCGGATTGCCTGCCGGGTTGAACTCATCCGCCGTTACCCGCGCCATGGACTGGTATCCCACTTTTGCCACCTTTGCAGGAATCAAGGTTCCTTCAAGCCGTGTCATCGATGGCCGTGACCTTGCCCCGGTCCTGAAGGGGGAGACCAAGTTCGTTCCTGCCCCGGGCATGAAGAAATCGCTCAATGCGGGCGTTCCTTTCAGGCGTTCTTGGAACCCGGGCGTGGAATGGAAAGAGATCATTCCTCGACACGAATACAACGATGCCTTTTTTTATCACGGGAGCCAAGGCGCCTTGTCCGCCGTGCGCTGGCGCAACTGGAAGATGTATTTGAACCCAAGTCTGGAACTTTACGATCTGTCCATTGACCCCGGTGAGTCGAAACTCGTTCGTAACCGGGATATCGTTCGTAAGTTGCGGGGCATGTCGGTTTTGTTTCAACAGGAAATGCTGGCTGATGCCCGCCCGCCCGGTCGGGTGAAGGTTTTGGACTCAACGGACGGAAAAACATACCTGCCTCAATCCACCTTGGATGAACTGAACGCCAAGTTGGATCTGACCTATGCTAACTATGGGGATCGTTCTCTGGAGATGGATATCTACCGACCGAAGGGTGTCTGGGGGGAATTGCCTGCGATCGTTTGCATTCATGGAGGAGGCTGGGCCAAGGGAAACCGGACGAGTCACGCGAAGATCGCCCAGGCTCTGGCTGCCCGCGGTTACGTAGCGGCGACGATTTCCTACCGTCTTAGTGGAGAAGCTCCGTTCCCCGCTGCCATTCAAGATTGCAAGGCCGCGGTCCGTTTCCTGCGGGCCAATGCCAAAGAGCTTGGCATTGATCCCAATAAAATCGGTGCCATCGGGCTTTCCGCAGGCGGGCATTTGACCGCTTTGTTGGCTAGCTCGCACGGGGTTGACGAACTGGAAGGGAAAGGCGGTAATCCGGCCTGCGGCAGTCGCATTCAAGCGGCCGTTCCGATGGGAGCTCAAACCGACTTCCTGTCCGAGCGTACCCGCGAGGTGTCAAAGGAGCGTCAGATCTGGAAACAGTTCATGGGTGGTTCTCAGGATGAGCGTCCGAAGGCTTACCGCTTGGCTTCCCCGCTCGAGCACTTGGACGAAGACGATCCGCCTTGTCTCTTCATAACCGGAGAGACGGATGACGAGAGCACACGGGCGACGAAATTCAGAAAGCGTATGAGTGACTTGGGTATTTCTTCGGGTATCGAAGTAATCGAAGGGGCCCCGCACGGCTTCCTGACAAAGCAAGTTTGGTTTGACCAAATGATCGACGCGGCGGATGCTCACTTCATGAAATTTTTGAAGTAAACGGGTTGCGAACACATCGTCATGTCATGCAAGGAAGTCTCTGCGCAAGAGTCTAAATGTTTGAAAGATCCGGCTTGAAACTTCATAATTAAATCATCGTTTGCTTTGTTATGAAATCCTTGTTTAGGGCGCTGGCTTGTATGGTAGTTGGCTTGGTCGTGTTTCCTTTATCCGGCGAGGTCACGAACGGAGAAAAGCTATTTGCCCTCAAAGTGAAACCCCTCTTTGCACAGAAATGCATGGCGTGCCACGGGGACGACCCGAAGAAGATCAAGGGCGATCTTGACATGCGTTCGCGTGAATCGCTTCTTCTCGGCGGAGAAACGTACGAGGACGAAGTCTTGATTTCCGGTGAGGGAGAAAAAAGTTTTCTCTATATTCTTTCCACCCGGGTGGAAGAGGACATGGAAATGCCCCCCAAGGAAGCGGACAAGTTGACCAAGGAACAGACTTGGTGGATTCGGGACTGGATCAACGAAGGCGCTCCTTGGCCAAGCGAAGAACGGGTTGCCCTCATTCAGAAAAAATACGCGGAAGGCGAACAGGTGGTGACCTCGAAGGCTCTTTCCGAAGATTGGCAGAAGCGCCGCTACGAAACCAAGAAACTTTGGTCTTACCGGCCACTCAAGGTGGAAAAAGTACCCGGAGGGGAAAACCCGATCGATTGGTTCGTGAACCGGAAACTCAAGGAAGTCGGGCTCAAACCGGCGCCTGATGCATCTCCCCGCGAATTGTTCCGGCGCCTGTCCTTCGGTTTGACCGGGTTGCCTCCCGATCCCGCTCGGGCTACCAAGTTTGAGCGCGAGTTCTCCCAATCCAGGGATGCGCTCCTTGATCATGCCGAAGAGTTGATGGCCTCTTCTCATTACGGGGAACATTTCGCGAGGCATTGGCTGGACGTCGCGCGTTATGCCGACTCCGCTGGTTTTGCCAACGACTACGCCCGTCCCAATGCTTGGCGCTATCGAGACTACGTCGTGCGCTCATTCAATCAGGACAAACCTTATGACCGGTTCGTGAAGGAACAGGTGGCAGGGGATGAGATGGATCCGGACAATCCCGAGAACCTCGTGGCCACCGGATTTTTGCGCATGGGCCCATGGGAACAAACGGGCATGAGCGTATTCAAGGAAACGCGCCAGATGTGGCTGGACGACGTGACCGACTCGGTGGGTCAGACCTTCCTCGCCCACGCAATGCAATGCGCCAAATGTCATGACCATAAGTTCGATCCCGTCCCGACCCGCGACTATTATGGAATGATGGCGGTTTTCTCGACTACCCAGTTTGCCGAGCGCAAGGCGCCTTTCCTTCCTTCCGAGTCCAAACTTGGATTCGCTGGATTCCGGTCGCTGACCCAGTCCAAGATAGCCGGCTACGAGCGCCAAAAAAAGGAACTGGCCCAAAAGATCGCCCGCTTGAAGAAGGCGGAGACCGGAAACGCCAAGGTGGGGGATAACGGGTTGGACCCCGGGGACGAAGCCTCCCAATCACGCATTTTCAAGAACCTGCTCCGTCACCGCATCGAACTCGATCGCGTTCAACCGGTCACCCATGCCGTTTTTACCGGTAAAACCGTAATGATGAAAAACGTTCAGGGCCGGTTGAAGATACCTGAGGATCCTTGGGCAAAGGGCTATCTCGATCCCGACGTCATCTACGATGGTGGCAGCGTCTATTCGCAAGGTGATGCCGTGAAGCCGAGTGGATTGAGCGCCGCGGAATCCCTTGGAGGCATGGAAGCCCGCCCGTTCCCGGCAGGTCGGGGCAAGCGGCGCCTGGCGCTGGCTAATTGGATCGTGGACAATAAAAATCCCCTTGCTGCCCGCGTTATGGTCAATCGTATCTGGTCTTGGCACTTTGGGCGGGGGATCGCCGGTAATCCGAATAATTTCGGAGGTACCGGCGAGTTGCCCACCCATCCCGCTTTGCTCGATTACTTGGCCGACCGGTTCATGAAGAACGGATGGTCGGTCAAGAAGTTGAATGCCTTGATTCTATCCTCCGAGACCTATCGTCGCAGTAGCCGTCACCCGGATCCGGAATCTCTCGACGAGAAGGACCCCAAGGGCCAATTGTATGCCCGTTTTCTGCCCCGCCGGTTAGTCGCCGAGGAAATCCGCGATTCCATGTTGGCGGTGAGCGGCGAATTGAATCCCAAGGTCGGAGGCATTCCTGCCCGGCCCGACCTTAATCCGGAGGTGGCTTTTCAGCCGCGCCAAATCATGGGCGGGACCGCATCGGTCTATGAGCCGGACCCTTTGCCCGGCCAAAGAAACAGGAGAACGATTTATGCGGAGAAAATCCGCGGTTTGAGGGATCCGTTTCTAGAGGCTTTCAACCAACCCGGGTCCGATGCTTCCTGCGAACTCAGGCAAAGCTCCACCGTGGCGCCCCAAGCGTTGACTCTTTTGAACGCGGAGGAGGTCCATGACCGGGCGTTGGCCTTTGCCGCCCGCCTCCTTAAAGAGAGGAAGAAAGAACCGGCCGTCATTCAGAGAGCCTTCGCCCTTGCCCTCGGGCGTTCCGCTTCTGCGGACGAACTGTCGGCTTGCATCGAACGCTGGAAGCAGGCCACCGCAACGGAGAAAGAAAAGGAACCCGCGCCCAAGACCTATTCTCCAAAAATCAAACGTACCGTGATGGCCGAGAAGACTGGGGAACCCTATGACTTTTGGGAACTTCTGCCCGTGTTCGAATCCTATCAGCCCGATCTGCAGGGCAGTGAGGTGGATGCCAGGACCCGCGGACTCGCCCACGTCTGCCTGGTCATCTTCAACTTGAACGAATTTTCCTATCTTGATTAGATGAAGCCCGAAGCATGAGTATCCACAAACCCAACCTGGTTGCCAACCTTACCCGCCGCGAAGCCCTCTATGGTTTGAGTGGGGGGCTTGGTTCGCTGGCGTTTTCCTCCCTGCTTCAGGCCGAGGGCCCATCCCTGCAAGGAGTGCATCACCCGGCCAAGGCAAAGCGTTGCATCTTCCTCATGATGGAAGGAGGTCCTTCCCATATTGATACTTTCGATCCCAAGCCCGAACTGGCCAAGCGCCACTTGCAGAAGTTCAACCGAAGCGGAGAAAAGGAAAGCGCCATGTCCTCGGGCGAGCGCTACTTTGTCCAAAGTCCCTTCGATTTTCTTAAGGCGGGTAAATGCGGGGCGGATGTCTCGGCAGAATGGAAGCATCTTAAGGAACGGGTGGACGATATGTGCTTCTACCGCGGTTGCCAAGTCGAGTCCGTCAACCACCCGACGGCCTGCTATCACGTCAACACCGGCAACCGCTTCGGCGGCGATCCGGCAGTTGGGGCCTGGGTAACCTATGGTTTGGGTACGCTCAATGACAACCTGCCCGGATTCGTGGTCCTTCCCCGCACAAGTTATCCGCAGGGCGGGGCCTCCAATTGGTCCAACGGATACCTGCCTGCCGACCATCAGGGCACTCCTCTGCGTCCCGAGGGCAGTCCGATTCTCGACTTGCATGCCCCGGCCGGAATGACCCGCAAGGATCAGCGCAACAATTTGGACCTGCTGGCCAGGCTCAATCGCAAGCATTTCAAGGCCCGCCCGGATCAGGGAGAACTCGATGCCAGGATGTCCTCTTACGAATTGGCCTACCGGATGCAAATGGAAGTGCCGGGCATCCTTGACCTCAAAGGCGAATCCGAAAAGACCAAGGAAGCGTATGGCATTGGGGACTCCAAGACGGATTCCTTCGGCCGCAAGTGTCTCTTGGCTCGTCGCCTCGTGGAGAAGGGAGTTCGCTTCGTCCAAGCCTATGCCGGGAACTGGGACAGTCACGACTATATTGAGCGGGCTCACGGCTCACTCATCCGCTCCGTCGACAAACCCATCGCCGCCCTGCTCGGCGACCTCAAGGAACGCGGTCTGCTCGAGGATACCTTGGTGGTCTGGTGCGGTGAGTTCGGTCGTACCCCTGACAATGGAATCCGGGGCGGAGGCGCCAGCTATGGACGAGACCATAATGCCAAGGCCATGACCATGTGGTTTGCCGGAGGTGGAACCAAGGCCGGGCATACCATTGGGGCCACCGATGAGATCGGGGCCGAGGCCGTGGAGTGCGTCCACCATATCCGTGACGTCCACGTTACTTGGCTGAATCTTCTGGGACTCGACGACAACAAGCTGACCTACTACCACGCCGGCCGGCACAAGCAACTCAGCCAGTTCGGTGGCGAACTAATTAGGGAATTGATTGCCTGACGTTCCTATTTCCCGGAATGGACGACAATCAAGACCGTGTGCGCTTGGCTGTCCTTTCTCTGAAACGCGTCTTCCGTTTCTACTAAAAATCATGAAAAAAGTTACTCTCTGCCTTCTTTTGCCCGCCATTGCTTTTGCCGGAGCTTCCTTCTCGTTTGGGCGCAAGGAAACCAATTCTTCGGTCGGGTTGGTGGTGACGTCTGATCCAAGGCCTCCGATTTACCGGACTTTCTCCCTCGGCAAGGAGTCCAAGCAAAACCTTCATGAAATGACCCTGATCATTGCATGGAGCCCGACCCAAAAAGGGCGGACGGGAAAATCCGGATATCAAATTTGGGGAGACGAGAGGATCCTTTCGAAAAAACAACTCACCCAAAGCCTTCGAACCCTGTACGAATCCTATGCGGATTGGGGAGACCGGAAACCTCATGTCCTGATCATGGGCAATGACTGGGCTGCGGGCAGCGAATTGAATTCCCTGATGAAGAAGCTCTCCAAGGACCATTCGATCGATACTTTCCATTACGGTGCCTCCTTTGCCTTCGGGAAGATTGAGTTCAAGAGAAGGTGGCCTGATTTGGATGAGGATGCTCTCAAGAAAATTGCCAAAGCCATAGACGGGGTCCTGAAAAGAGAAAAAGAGTAAGCAAAGCCTGGCTTGTCCGACAGCAATGGCATAGGAGGAAAACCTGCGGATGAAGTCATTTCCAATCAAAGGGGGGACCTTGCGGTTCAGACATATTGCAGAAGGGCGAGCATTTCTTGGTTGTCCCTTGGCTAATCAGTGTATTTAAAAACCCCGCTTGAAAATTCTTAAATTCGTTCTCTCCGCAAAGCTTTTCGTCCTTTGGAATATGGGATGGTCGCATGATGCGGTTACAACCGAGTCCATTGAAAAAATGCATGCTCACGATACCTTCGAGGCTCATGCTCATGCGGGTTGGGAAAGTCGTTATTTTTCCGAAGGACGCGATGCCCTTGATGGCGAATCCATGTGGACCGGAACCTTGGAGATTGGTTACGATCACTTTTCGGGAGGAATTTGGTACGGAGAATCCTCAAATAACCTCTATGACGAATGGCAATACAGTCTGGCCTTGGCCCAGCAGGCAAATGGTTTCGAGTTTTACCTCGGATACACTCATTTGGTTTTTGCCAAGGATGATGATTCGGATGACGAATGGTCCGCAGGCTTGAGCCATGGAGAACTTCCCTATGGCTTGGAAACGGCCTTGGATGCAACTTATTCGAAAGATGCTGGCGGAACGTTTTTCGAATGGTCGACCGGCAAGGAATTCAATCCGAGCGAAGAGTTTCAGCTATCCGTGTCGGGCATATTCGGTTGGAATGTTGGATACGTGTCGGATGGTCATGACCAATTGAACTTCTTTGCTCTTGGAACGGGAGCTGAAAGAGAACTTACGAAGAGTTTTTCATTCGTGGTTCACGGAACGCAAAGTTGGGCTGTCGATTCGAACCCATCCTTGCCGGGCGACTTGCAATTGAAAGATTTTTTCCATTTTGGCCTCGGGCTGGAGTGGTCCTTTTAGGCTCTTGCATTCCCAAGAGCTCCTTTCGAGGGATTGGGTAAAACAGCAAACTATGCGTTGCCATTCCTCGGGTAATGACAAAGCATGGAGTCATGCATCTGAATATGTTTTCAATGAAATTTCTCATCTTTGCGGCTGGAGTTTGGGGCATGGCCGTCTTCGCTCAGCGGGCAGCGCCGAACGACGGGATCAAGATCGAACGCTTGCCCGAGGCGAAGGCCAAGAAAACGATTTCACTCAACCCCGAGTATTGCGTCCATGGAGAGCCCAAGGCCGGGTTCAAGGGTAAGCTTCCTCTGCTGATTTACCTGCATGGAGCCGGAGGGGTGGGCTTGGACATCGGGAAACCCAGAAGGCAGCTCGGTCCCCTGCTTGGTCCTCTGAGACAGGCATCCATCAAGACTCTGATTGTGGCTCCGCAGGCAACCGGAAGCCCCAAGCGGGAGAAAGGAAAGGGCGGTTGGCAAGTCACCGACCTCGATCTTTTGCTCGCTCATCTGCTCGAGACCCTGCCCGTCGATCCCGACCGCGTCTACCTGACCGGGAACAGCATGGGTGGATACGGAACCTTCATGTGGGCGGGATACCGCCCCAGCCATTTCGCCGCCATTGCACCCATGGTCGGTGGAATCGGCCCTTTGGGCCCCAAGGACGTGACCAAGGATCTCGATCTCTGGGGGCGAAACTTGGCCAAGCTTCCCATGCGGGCGTACTACGGGAGGAAGGACCGGGTGGTGCCCGCTGACCGCGGAGACATGATCATGAAGGCGATCGGAAAAGCCGGTGGCAAGCAGGCCGAGCTTATCGTCTTCGAAGACAAAGGGCACGATGCGGGGCGGGTTCCGTATTCCCAACCCGAGTTCTTCACGTGGATCTTCAGTCACAAGAGAAAGAAGTGACGACGCTCGGCTTGCGAGTAGCCCGTTTTGGGATTCGCGCCATGGTCGCTTTGTGCCTAGTGGCCACCGCCAAATCGGAGGAACGGAAGACCTCGTCCTTGCCCAAGCCCAGCCAAGTGGACAAGCCCGGGATGATCCCTTTCATCAAGCCGGACCCCAAGGGTTTGCCGGGTATCGTGGTGGACGACGTGGATGCGAAGCTAATCGGGCAATGGAAGCATTCGGTGCATACGCCTCCCTTCGTTGGCCAAAGCTACCTTCACGACATGAAGGAGGCCAAGGGCATGAAGTCCGCGACCTTTGTACCCGACCTACCCAAGGGCGGGCGCTACGAGGTGCGCATGTCCCACAATTCGAACGTCCGACGGGCCAATGGGGTTCCGGTCACCATTCGGCATGCCGATGGGGAAAGCACAATCATGGTCAACGAGGGCGAAGCTGCTCCCATCGGAAAGCTCTTTCGTAGCTTGGGCGTATTCCGTTTCGAGAAGGGTCGTGAGGGATCCGTCACCATCGGTACCACGGGCACCGATGGAAAATACGTAATCGTTGACTCCGTGCAGTTTCTACCGGTCAAGGGCAAGCGCTAGGCCGTTGGACAGAAGAGGGTGTCCTGACTGTCTCTTCCGCTGGGCAGCATCTTGCCCCCTTCCCATGCCGAAATAGCTTGTCCGTTTGTCCACCGGCTTACCCGGTAGAGGGTGGCGAATGCAAAATCCGGGGCCTTGCCGCCCTGTCCTCCAACGACTTCCGCCCCGAGACGTACGTTGTCCTGCATCCAGGCGGGGAGGCCGAGGTGAAAGGCATTGCGCTTCAATTCGCCTTCATGGTGGGAGAGGGCCCCCAAAAGATCTCCGACTTCTTCGGGCGTATTCTCGACCATCAGGTTGGGGCTGGGCATTTGTCCCCAGTATTCGGTCTCGATCAGAAGAGAGTTCAGTTGCGGTCGTTGACGCAGAGCGTCCACGGTCAGAAGATGCACTCCGACATGGGTACGGTTCCAATCCGCGACATGGGGAAAGAAGATGGCCCGAGGAGCCCGCTGGTCAATGATTTCTACCAGTCTGCCCACGGACTTTTTCCAATGATCAGGATCTTTTTCCCTCGATTCGGGGGTGACCTGTTCGAACCCGCCCGGGATGGTTTCCTGGAGCTCGAATCCGATCCAATCGCAGGCACCGCGTAATTCGTCCAAACGCTTGGCCTGGCGTTCCCGGTTGCTTCCTAGGGTCATGGCGACGTTTACGATCCGGACTCCGCTTTCTCTCATTAAGCGGAGGGCCAAGCCACCGATCACGCACTCGTCGTCCGGGTGGGGAGAAAGAATGAGAGCCACGGGGGCATCATCCGCCAATTGCGTTTGAACGGGCTTGGGCATGCCTCCGAAGGGCAGGCTTCGCCCTTGCTCGTGCAGTCGTCTGAAACTTTGGGCATATTCGAGGTATGGGTTTTGGCTCATTGGAAAGGTGGTCAGTCGATGGAGGGAAGGCTGGCTGCGGCAATCGCCTGGCCATGTCTCTTGTTCTTTTCGTCAGGTTGATGAAAAGTGATTGATTTGTTCAAGTCGGGGAATTCTTTGCGAAGGACTTTTTGGGCTTCCTCCAGAATGATCGTTCCGCCTTCTCCCGAAGTCACCCGCCCGAGGATCAAGGCATGGGAGAGAGTATAAAAAGAGGCATAATGAGCGACACCGTAGCCTAGGTAGGTTCCGATTGTCCGGTAGATTGACCCGGCTCGTTCGCATCCTTCCGCCATGAATTCCTGAACGCGCTCGAGTTTTTCGGGCAAGCCGAGCGCGGGATCGATTTCCAACCCGGCCTTGGGGATCAAGCGGCCGACCGCTTGCTGAGAAAAGTATTGAACCCCGCAGCCGACGTCGCCGCTCCATTCGTCCACCGGAGCCTTGGGCGAGTAGTCGACCGGAGCGAAGGCAAGTTCGTTCAGCCAGCTGGTTACCCGGCCCTGAGCATCGACGTATCCGGTTGCCTCGCTGGTGCCCATGGCTATGCCGAGGACGGCGTTTTGCTTCAGGCTCATGCTGGCGGCAAGGGCCGTGACCTCCCCGTCGTTAATGATGGAAAGGGGGACTTTCAGTTCCTTACCTATGTCGATGAACATCGGACTGATTTTTTCCGTGAAATCGGAATCCGAAATCCCCCTGAAGAGGGAGGCTACGCGTGGTCGATCATCAACGAAGACACCGGCCGAACTTCCGCCTATGGCATCGAGTTCGGGGAGGTGAGCCTTTGCCTTCTCAATCGAGTCCATGATGCCCGCCCTGTGGTATTCCGGATCGGTCTGGTGGTACGGGTCCCAAGGTGTTTCCTCGCTGAAAATGACTTCTCCGTCGATCACTGCGGCAACCTTGCGGTCGCTTCCCCCGAGGTCGAATCCGATCCGGCATCCTTCGAGGTTGCGGCCCAATGGGGAGGCTAATCCGTTGGGTTCGGGAATTTCGCTGCCTCTATTCGCGGCCAAGGGTTCCCCGTAGACCTTGGCCATGAAGTCGCTATCGAATTTTCCGCATGGGTGACTGGCAAAGCGCTTGTCGAGGAATTGCCCGACTTCTTGCGGGCCGTCCCAGAACCAGCGGCTTCCTCCGCATGCCCAAAGCATGAACTTGAGCAGACGCTCGACGTGCAGATGGTTCAGTTCGGATTGAGGGTGGGTTTCGGAAAGAAGTTTTCCGGATTGGACGACCGTCGAGCCGTTTGGTTGCTGCAAGGCGATCCGGAAAGGGATGCCTTCCCCCGATTGGTCGACAAGGGAGTTGAAATCGCGAATCCAGAGGGAGGCCGGAACAAAGTCCGGATCCAAGGGAGGGATGTCGGCTGGTTTTCCAAGGTTCATAAGCACGGGGTCGATCAGGGCAAGGCAGGTTTGGCGTCCGTCACCTGGTGAATGCTGTTGTGGATGACCCGCTTGACCCCGTTTTCGAATTCGCAGTTTATTTCCATGCACCAGGTCGGGGCAAGCTCGGGAATCTCAAGTTCCAGCCAATCGTTCTTGATTGCGTAACCGGCAACCTCGAGCTTCTTTGTGTCGTAATGTTTGGATCCGTAACTTCTGGTTCGCTTGAGGTTCCAGGAACTTACGCTAAAGCTTCCTTTATTGGGGAGCTTGTCACTGAACCGGATTCGAAGCTTTTTCTTTCTCGCTTCCAGTTCGGTCGGCATGTAAGCGGGGTTCTCGGTCTTGCGTATCCGGTAGAGTCCGCCGTCTCCGCGTTGGCTGCCCGCCCAGGCGAACATCCCTGCCGCGAACAGGTCCTGAGTCTCGGGGTGAAAGCGCCCGCGGTGAATGCCCGTGGGCAATCGGTCGATCGGAAAGGCGCAAAGTCCCCCTTGGGCTTGGCCATCGATGACTTCATGAGGGACGAGGTAGGCCATTCCATATCCGTAGCTCAGGTTGAGAAGCCTGCCGTTCAGTTCTCCCCAGTTTCCGTTCTCGGGTACCCAGAGGAGTTCCGCCGGTGACCGGTCGAAGGCGTTGGTGATCCAGGCCAGTGGCTGTTGCATGGCGCTGTCTGAGGTGTCCTCCACGTCGTGGTAGCCCATCATGTTTCCGTAGAACCCGCCTTCCTGAACGTAATTGATCCGATTCTTCGGATTCCAATGACCCTCCTGGTCGGTCACGATCCAAGTGCCGTCCGGATTCAGGCAGACCCCGTTGGCGGCCCGGAATCCGGTGGCCACGATATCCGTCTTCTTCCCATCGGGTGAAACCCGAAGAAGGGTCCCGTGGTGAGGAACGAGAGCTTCCCTGGCATGGCGGGCGGATTTCGCGTAGTAGAGGTTGCCCGCCCCGTCGACTTGGAGGCCCATTGCGAATTCGTGAAAATGCTCGGTGACTTGGTGGTCATTGTTGAAACATTCGATCCAGTCGGTTTCGAGATCCCCGTTCAAATCATGAAGGCGGGCGATTTGGTCGCGGCAGGTCACGTGGATGACGCCGTCTATGATTTTCAGGCCCAACGGTTGGAAAAGCCCGGAGCAGATTCTTCTCCACTTCAATTCCTCGAGATCTCCGGAAACCCCGTCCACCAACCAGACGTCACCCATCCAAGTACAAACGGCCGCCCGGTCGGGGTTGTCCGGAAAGAAGTCAAACCCACCGAGCCTCATCCAGGAATTCCAGGGGTTTTGTTCCTTGTTCGGCACGGTCAGGACGTCGACGGCAAAGGGGTCGTCCTCGTTCCCCTTTTTTCCTTCCGTGGTGACGACCTGTTGGCCAAAACGGGAGGGCCCTCCCTTGGTCAGGGTGAGGGGGTCGGTCGGTTCAGGCAGCAGGCTGGCGATAGTATCCTGGTCGGCCAAGGACAAACCCAAGACAAAAACCTGCGGTTGGTCGGATGCTTTGATTCTCAGGCAGGCAAATCCGTTCTTTGGTTCGAGCGTAGCCCATTGGCTCCCTTTTGTGTGGAAACTTGCCTTGGCTGTTTCGGGGGAAAGGCGCGTGAGCAATTCGTCTTTCCCTGGCCCGACTCTCAGGGTCCGCGTCGTAACGGAGGCCTTTCCATATTCGATGCGCCCTGGCAGTTCGTGGATTTCACGGTCGCCCACTCGGTAATGCACGACCGTTTGGTCACCGTGCTGAAAAAGCCCCAGGTACTGAACCCACGAGCGGGGCAAAGGGCCGAATCTTCTTCCGTCCCGTCCGATGATTCTTCGGTCTTCCCAGTCCTTGGTCTTCGGGTTTTGCCAAGCCGGTTGATCGGGAGTGGTGAGGATGGCTTCGCCTTTGATCGAGGTGTGGGTGCCATGCGAACCGTCAAAGGCAATCCCCCTCCAATCAACGAATTCCCCTTCGTAAGCGGCGGCGACCCGCATGGTGTCCTCATCGTAAAGGATCCAGGATTTCCCCTTGGAAATACCTCCGGGGCCCTTGTCAAGACGGACGGCAATTCCCTTTTGGGCAATGTTCCAGTCGGCGGGTGAACTTCCCTTGTTCACTTGATAGGTCCAAAACAAAGCCGTGCCAAAATCCATCATTTGATAGGGTTTGGAACCCGAGGCGGGTAGCTCGACGTCCTTCTCCTTGAAGTTCGAAAGCTTGGGGGGGAGCAATGCGAGATATTCCTCGTTGACCTCGAAGTATTGCTTGGGGTTGTTCTTTTTGACGAGGCTTTCACGGATGTAATGAATCAAGGCGTACTTATCCTTGATCGAATATTGGGGTTGCGGAATCATTTGACCAAATCCTTTGTCGAGGGTCTGGAACATGCTCCAAGGATCCGACCCGTTTTTGAACTCGCCGGAGTGAAACTTGAGGGCAGTCGGGAGGGAGCCCTCCTTTTGAGGGGTTCCATGGCAAGTTATGCATAGGCTCTCGTACAATTTCTCGCCCCGTTCCAAGGCAAAGTGGTCGAGGCTTGCAATTTCTGCGGCATGGTCGGCCTTGCCCAAATCCTGAATCCAAGCCTCCCTGAATTGGACGTTGTCCGGGTTGGAGATCTCAAGCGTGACCGCGTTTCCGGCGAACCCCTTGCCTCCGATTCCATAAACGGTTTTCACGCTTTTCATCGAGTAGTCACTCGGAGGGAATTCGTTTGCCGGGAGATTCCCGGAAATCATGTCGGAAAAAACCAAGTCGGGCAGGGCGCCGGTCCAGTACTTCAAGTCGCGAACGTTTCCTTTCTTGAGCGGGGTGGCGAAGTCGTCCGCCCCCTTGGCGATCTTGAAAACATGGCTTGTCGGGTCGGGTTTTGAAAAGTTCTTGCGGGAACCCACGAGTTTGCCGTTCAGGTAGAGCTCAACTCTCTTGTCCTTTGAGCGTAGGAGGACGGTTTTTTCCTTCCCGTCGTTCACTCCGCGCCCGCCCTCTATGTCTCCAACCCATCCAATGTCGTAAACGAGTCTTTGACCGCGGACGAGCAAAGCCTTTGCTCCGGGGGACCAGCGACCACGGGGCGCGCAGTTGGCGAAAATGGTTCCGCCGTCGGTGGTTTTGAATTTTGTCCAAACCGTAAAGTCCCCGTCAAACCTAGGTTTGACGGACTCTAGGGTCGTTTTCGAGCCAAGGGAAAGTATCTTTTGCGGAACATCGCCCAGGAAAGTCTTCAGAGAAAGTTCCGAGCCCTCCGGGTTTTCGTAAAGTACCGTAAGGGTGTGGTTTCCCTTGGGCAAGGTGATGACCTGGCCGCTCGAAAAGCGGAGTTCTTCATCCGTTGAAGAATCATAGGAAAAATAGGCCTTGAAATTGCTGATTTCGGGGCTTTTCCCCGAGTCGGTGAAAACGGGAATTCTTCCTTGATCGGTAGTCGTCCGCAGGGGAGGTTCCTGAGCGGTCGCCGATAGGGAAAGAAGAATAAGGCTAAGAGTTGTCAGGAGTTTCATATGAGGTTGTCTTCGCGAGCGTATGGGTCAAAGAGTAAGTCAATCTTTAGTGTTGAGCAAAAAGACTTGCTTGTCCTCCTTACCTTGAGGGACTAGGGTTACTTTTCAATTTAATTTCACCATGTTCAAGAAATTACTTTTCTCAGCTCTTGTTTCGTCCTCTTTGCATGCCGTTCCTTTGGAAATTTCCGAAGAGAAAATGCCCGCTTTGCCCAACGAGTCTTCTCCATTCCGCGGACAGATCAAACACAGTGGTTACATTGGGCACACATGGGTAGGTTATCCCCATGTGGAGAATCCCGCGAGTTTGGATATGGATCCGATGGGTCGGCTTTTTGTTGCCGAGGCCAACCGATTTTGGTTCGGCGTTCCCGACCTTCGGCGGGCTCGCGAAATGATCCGAGAGGATTTTCAAGCCCGTACGATCGAGGACCGTCTCGCCATGTACGACAAGCATTCAGACAAGAGAGACCGTGCTTGGTACACACAAACCCCGGACCGTTTGATCCGATTGGAGGACAGGGACGGCAATGGGGTGGCCGACCACAGGACTCTTTTTTCCGATGCATTCAAAGAGGCCCTCGACGGGATTGGGTTCTCCATTCTTGCGGAAAGAAACTCAACTTACTTCACTTGTATTCCGGCTTTACGCAGGCTTACCGATCCAAATGACGACGGGGTGGCCGACACGAATGAGAAAATCGTCAATGGTTTCGGAGTGCGGGTTTCTTTCATTGGACACGACCTCCATGGACTCACGCGCGGCCCCGACGGACGTCTTTACTTTTCGGTAGGCGATCGTGGCTTTCACGTCGTGGACGAGGATGGCAAGACCCACGAGGCATCCGGCCGAGGTGCGGTTTTCCGTTGTGACTCCGACGGGACGAATTTCGAGGTCTATGCCCATGGCTTGCGCAATCCGCAGGACTTGGCTTTCGACAACCATGGCAACCTTTTTACCTTCGACAACACGGGCGACATCGGGGACAAAGCCCGCGTGGTTTACGTGCTCGATAATTCCGATTCGGGGTGGGACATGGCCCACCAGTCCCCTCATCATTACGCGAACGCTTTGGACTGGGGAGATTTTTACGTACCCAAATCCGTTTGGGTTGGGCAGAAAATGTTCGAAACCTACCGCAAGGATCAGCCGCAGTGGGTCTATCCTCCCGTTGCCCACGTAGGCAACGGGCCTTCCGGAGTGACTTGGCTCAGTGGCATGAGCGTACCCAAAGATCTTCGAGACACCTTCGCTTTGACGGATTATCGGGGAGCCCCCAAAAATTCAGTAACTCACGCAATCAAACTGTCTGCGATCGGCTCGACGTTCAAGGTGTCCGAAGTCAAATCCATCGTGCAAGGCTTGGCGGCATCCGACGTCGAACATGGCTACGACGGCAACCTTTATTTTGCGGACTACGGGGGAGGTTGGTCCGTGAACAAGAACGGTTCCATTCAAGTTCTTCGTCCTGCGGATCCTCAGATGAGGGAAGTTGGCGCGGAAACGGCCCGGATGTTTCAAAAGGGTTTCGCTCACCGATCCCTTCCCGAACTTGCCCTGCTTCTGGGGCATTCCGACCAGCGAGTCCGTCAGGCCAGTCAGTTTGCCATGGTTGGGAAGGGGGCGGAGGCTATCGGAGTTTTTTCCGAACTCACAAAGGGTGAGGCGAAATCCGAATACGCCTCATTGCATGCCCTTTGGGGATTGGGTCAATTGTATCGTCAGGGGGTGGAAGGTTCCGCCGATCCCATTGTCGATGCCTTGTCATCCAAAGAACCCGAGGTTCGGGCCAATGCGGCCCGGGTTGTCGGGGACTCTCTGGTTGTCGAAGGCCAAAGTGATCTTCTGAAGTTACTGAAGGACCCTTCATCCCGGGTGGTTTCTCTTTCGGCAATCGCCCTTGGTCGGGTTGCTCCCAAAGGCGACGATGAGGCGGTTAACGCTTTGTTTGCCGTTGCCCAAAGAAACCAAGGGAAAGACTTTGAGGTTACGATCCGTCACTCCTTGCTTTCGGCCTTGGACCGGGTTGCCGGAGATGCCCAACTTTCGGCCTTTTCCAAGTCCGAGGAAGTCGAACAGCGCCTTCTGTGCGTTTTGCTCCAACGTCGCCGGGCAAGCTCCGAACTTGCCGAGTTCCTTGCGGACGAAAACCAAGCCGTGCGCAACGAAGCCCTTCTAGCCATTTACGATACCGATGCCCTGGACGGCCCCGCCGGCCAAACTTTGCTTGCCGTCGATCCCAAGGGTTTGCCCTTCTATCATCAGGCGAGATTGGTCGGAGCCTGCTTCAGAATCGGAAGCATTGAATCAGCGGTCAAATTGGCCGAATACGTTTGCGACGTCACGCTTGAGAAGGAAACCAGAATTTTTGCATTGAAGGCCCTGTTGCGCTGGGCGATTCCTTTGGATACCGATCCTGTCCTCGGTCATTACCGTCCGACTCCCGCAAGTGAAGTCGAATTACCTGAGATCGTAAGCAAAGCAGGGGACGACCTGAAATCTCTTTTGGAAAAAGAGAAGGACCCCAAACTCGCTTCTTTGCTTTCGGCTTT
Organism: Opitutia bacterium; assembly: GCA_038118685.1. Lineage (GTDB taxonomy): Bacteria > Verrucomicrobiota > Verrucomicrobiia > Opitutales > Seribacteraceae > Seribacter. The sequence goes on along the minus strand of JAYOII010000020.1, from coordinate 937 downwards.
TGCCCGGAAGGCGGGCCTTTCCCTCGATATCGCAATCTTGCGCCAACAAGTTTCCGACAAGAAACTCGACCCCGAAGTGCGGATCGCCAATTTGAAAGGATTGATTGCCCGGGCCGAGAAAGAAGACGACCTGCTTTTGCTCAAACTCTCCAAAGATGAGAACGAGTGGTTGAGGGCCGCCTCTTTCGGGCATCTTTTGGACCGCGGCTTGGACCCATCTTCCGCCCTTTCCCTCAAGGCCCTCAAGAATGACACCTTGCCGGTGGCTCGCGCCATCCTAAAAAGCTTGGTTGATCAAGACTCGGCCAAAGTCATCGATCTTTGGCGGAATCGAGAATTGGAGGTGAGACCCGAGCTATGGCTTGACCTTTATCTTGCCTTGTCCGGGTCAGACCAATCCGAGCCCAAGCAAGTTGCCGCTACTTATGCCGCGGGTGATCCCGGGCGCATTCATGCCTTGAGCCTTGTAGGCGGTGATCCGCTTGAAGGAGAAAAAGTTTTTCGTAACCAAGGCGCCTGCCTGCAGTGCCACAAGGTGGGGAGCGAAGGCGGAATACAGGGTCCCGAACTATCCTTGGTCGGCGATCGGCTTGCCCCGGCCAAGTTGCTCGAATCCCTCGTTAATCCAAGCGCCGAGATCACTCCTGGTTACGGGCTTTCGAATATCTCCCTGCTGAAAGGGACTTCGTTGGTCGGACGAATAGCCGAGAAAAAGGACGGAATTGTCACGGTCATCGCTCCCGATGGAAAAAAAACCGCGGTACGTGAGGATCAGGTGAAGGAGATTTCACCGCCCGTTTCCGCCATGCCTCCCTTGGGGCTCACCTTGTCGCCGAGTGACCTGCGAAACCTCATCGGGTTTCTGAAGTCCAGAAACAAGAAATATCTTTCGGATGCCGAAGAGGCCGACAAGCACGGTGAGTAAAAAGGGAAGGCA
>JAYOII010000019.1:0-18370 GCA_038118685.1 Opitutia bacterium | reverse complement strand
GTCATCTCCCGGGCTTGGCCAAGCAGGCGGACAAGCTATGTATCGTGAACTCACTGACTTCAACCGCTGGAGATCACGAAAAGGGAAATTACTTCATGCACACGAGCTACCAACAAAGGGCAACGATTCGACATCCCGGACTTGGCGCGTGGCATCACAAGCTCAAAGGCAAACTTAACCCCACGCTCCCCGCCTCCGTATTCGTTGGCCGTGAAAGTCGATTTCACGGAAGCGGAGGTTTTTTCGAACCCGAATTCGAACCATTGGCCATCAAGGAACCGCAATCCGGACTCAAATACGCAAGGGCCTTGGTAGAAAAAACCCGATTTAATAGAAGGCTTGATTTGGCAAACGACATCGATGCCGAATTTCTCAAGCGGTATCACTCCAAACCAATTCGGGCCTATGGACACATGTACGCCGATGCGGTTCGCCTGATGGAAAGCCCGGATCTTGTTGCATTCAACATTCACAAAGAAGACCCCAAAACGAAAGAACGCTACGGCGCCGAACCCTTCGGGCAGGGATGCCTCCTTGCCCGGCGTCTGATCGAACGAAACGTCCGGACGGTGGAAGTAAGTTTCGGAGGGTGGGACACTCATGCGAACAATTTCACGTCGCTCCCCGAACTCTGCCATACCATGGATCAGGCTGTCTCGGCTTTACTCCAAGACTTGGAAACCATTGGAAAACTCAACGACACCATCGTTGTCCTGACGACCGAATTCGGCCGTACTCCACTCATTAACCAAAACGTCGGCAGAGACCACTACCCGCAGGCTTTTACCAGCGTTTTGGCTGGAGGTGGGTTCAAAAGCGGTTATGTCCACGGCAAGACTTCCGAGGGGGCCGAAGAGGTCGTCGAAGGTTCCATGACCATCCCTGACTTTAACGCGACCATCGCCTATGCCTTGGGCATTCCCGTGGACCAAGTCATGTACAGCCCAACCGTTCGTCCCTTCACGGTGGCTCACAAAGGAAAGCCTCAGCTTCAGCTCTTTGCCTGATTCTGGAAACCGATCCGGACTTTTCATTCAAAAGTCCAATTTTTTATTCCGGGCGAGAGTTACGGGGCTTGTTTTCCATCGGTAGGAAACGCTTTGCCTATTTCCCAATGATTGAAAATTGCCAGGCCGGAACTTCGAAGATAAGGTTCGAGCAATGATGGACGTCCTCGAAAAGAACAAGCTCCGCATGAACGAATTGGCGGCAGGCAATCCAGCGCTTGCCAAGCAAGTTGGTGCCCTTGATTGGGACGAACTGGGAGCCGCCCTGGAGGAATGCATTTTCAAGAAGGAGGAAACCGGTTTGCCTGAAAACTATGGTCCGGCCTCCTACTTTCCTTTAAGCCCCGAGACTCCCGAACAGGAGCTCCTCTACTCTCGGGCTTTTGCCCGCGGAGAAGAGCTCATCCGGGCCGGCAAGACCGCCGCCTTCACGGTGGCCGGTGGCCAAGGAACCCGCTTGGGATACGATGGACCGAAAGGCACGCTCGCCGTCAGTCCCATCAAAGAAAAGCCTCTCTTTCAACTGTTCGCCGAGCAGCTCCTCGGGCTTTCCGAGAAATACGGGGTGGTCATTCCCTGGTACGTCATGTGCAGTCCCTTGAACCTGGAAGCCACCCTTGCCCATTTCGAGGATCGGAAGAATTACGGACTTGGACAAGACAACCTGAAGTTCTTCGCCCAAGGGGTGATGCCGGCAACGGATTTCGAAGGCAACCTCCTCCTTGCCAGCCATGACAGCCTGGCCCTTTCCCCCAATGGGCACGGCGGATCGCTCAAGGCCTTGATTGATTCCGGTTCGGTTGCCGACATGGCCGAAAGAGGAATCGAGCACGTTTCCTATTTTCAGGTCGACAACCCTTTGGTCAGTGTCGTCAACCCGCTCCTGATCGGGTTGCACGACCTGCAGCATTCGGACATGTCCAGCCGCTCCCTGACCAAGACCGGACCCTTTGAGAAATTGGGTAACTTCGTATCCATCGGTGACCGCGTGACCATTATCGAATATTCCGACCTCCCGGAGGAAAAGGCTTTGGAAAAGGATGTTGAAGGACGGATCAAGTATCGGGCAGGCAGCCCGGCGATTCACGTTTTGCGCCGTGACTTCATCGAACAGTTCGCGAGCGGCGAGATCAAATTGCCCTATCACCGGGCGGAAAAAAAAGTCGCCTGCTTGAACGAAACCGGAGAAACCCTTTCGCCCGAAGAACCCAACGCCGTCAAGTTCGAGACCTTCGTCTTCGATGCCCTGCCTCTGGCGAAGAACCCGCTCATCCTCGAAGCCGACCGGTTGGAGGAATTTTCCCCGGTCAAGAACAGGACGGGGATCGATTCCCTGGAAAGCTCGCAAGCCGATCAAGTCAAACGGGCCAAGCGTTGGCTCCACAAAGCGGGGCATACCGTCAAGGAATACGCCATCGTGGAAATCTGCCCCCGGGTATTCCCGAGCGAACGGGCTCTTCTTGAGGCAAACTTGGAAAAGTACGATCTCGAAGCGGATTCGATTTATTTGGGCTGAGGGATTTGCCCTATTCCTATTCCACTTCCGACTGCTTGAAACTTCCCTGCTCGAGGAAGTGACGGCATTGCTCGAAGGTATCTTTGCCATTCATGATGAAGGTATGCCCGTGTGGAAGGAGTATCCAGTCCGTCATCCCATCAAGCTTGGTCGACTCGACGGTTACAACCGCATCGTTAGGCTCGGAAAAGGTCAGGCTCTGACCCTTGTCCCCCGCAATGACACCGAAAGGAACCTTCGGGACCGGCAGGCTGCGGTAGAACTCGTCCTGCGATAGTTTTTGCCCGCTGTCCCCGGTGAACATTCGGTAAAGCGGATTTTTTTTGAAGAGCTTGGCCAAGTGAGCAGGCTGGTTGGGGGGAGCGAGCATGACGATCTTTCCCAAGCCGTCCGGGAATTTCTTCCGAAAGGCATTGCGGATAATTACGTTGCCCAGCGAATGCCCGATCAAATGGTAGTCGGTGGTCTTGGCTTTTTTCGCGATGAATTCGATCAATTGATCCGAAATCTCATCCAAGGAATCGATCGTCTGGTTATAGGGAAAGTTGAGCGTTTGGTAGCCCGCCGACCTGAACCGCTTGCCCAAAACCACCATGGACAGCCTCGAGCGCCCCTGTCCATGCAACAAAACGACGGTTTCGTCCTTTTTCACGATGTCTTGCCCAGGCTTATCCGGTTTTGAATCCGGACGACTTCCGGTAACGCAACCGGACAAAAGAATACAAACGAACTGGAAAGCCGGGGCATTTTTCATCGGCTTACAGGAACTGCAGGCAAATCAAAAGGGTTTTTCAAAAAAGCACACATCTTGAACAATCAATGGATTCGCAAACTTGCCCCAAAGGCAAGGAAAAGCTTGCCCAAGGTAGGCTTGGAACAGATAAAAATTCATGCTCTGCAAATACCTTGCTCCGTTTCTTGCCTTTTTTCTTTTCACGCCGCTTTTCGCCCAAAAGGTCCAGCCTACCTGCAAGCAAGTATCCTATGGCCCGCACAAGGACATGGTTCTCAACTTTTGGAAGATCGATTCCAAGAAGCCCACGCCCCTACTCGTCCATATCCACGGCGGGGGCTGGCTCGGCGGTAAAAAACACGAGACCACCTCCCCCAATCAGCTTAATCGGGGGTACAGCTATGCTTCCATCGACTACCGCCTCGCCGGCGTCGAGTTGCTCCCCGCCGCCGTCCATGACGCCGCCCGGGCCATTCAGTTTTTGCGCACCAAGGCGAAGGAGTGGAACTTCGACCCCAAGCGCATCGCCGTAACGGGTGGTTCGGCCGGAGCCGCATCAAGCATGTGGCTCGCCTACCACGACGACAGGGCTGACCCCAAGAGCAAGGATCCCGTGCTTCGCCAATCCTCACGAGTTTGCGGTGCCGTCGCGATGGGTGGGCAAACCACCCTCGACCCCTTCTTGCTGGAGAAGAAAATCGGCTTGGCTTGTATCCGGCATCCCATGATCTGGAAGACCGTTGGGGCAAGTAGCCATGAGCAACTGATGAAAGACTGGGACAAGTACAAAGCCTTGTCTCTGGAGTGCTCTCCTCTCACCCACGTAACCAAGGACGATCCTCCGGTTTGGATACGGTATGGCAAGCCCGCCCCTGTTCCGGTCATCAAGGGCGATGGCATACATCACGCCGGATTCGGACGACTGCTCAAGGAGAAGTGCGAAAAAGTCGGAATCCCATGCCACCTCTCGGTCGCAGGGAACGAGCAACCCGAAATGAACAGCGAAGAGTTCCTCAAACAGGTTTTTTCCATTGATAAGCAAAAGTAGACGAGAGCACCGACTCTGCCCCCAAAAAGTGCGCCTGAAGACGTGCTTGATTCCTTTTTCCCATCCTGATTATTTTTTCAAATTGGCATCATAAAGACTCGTCGGCCATTTGATTCCTCGCTAACTTCAACTAGTTTACTCCTAACAAAAAACAAACGAAAGATTCCACGATGTCCATTCCCAGATCCCTTATTCTCGCAGTGTTGCTTCCTTTCTCGAGTTTGCCCGGCAAATACTCTATTCCTCCCATGCAAAAGTCCGTGGAGGACGAATCCACGGGCTTGAACGTGCCCCCGGGTTTCGAGGTCGATCTCGTCTATAAAGTCGACAAGAAAAAATACGGTTCCTGGATAGCGATGGCCTTTGACGGCAAAGGTCGCCTGACGGTTTCGGACCAAGGGAATGCGGGCACCTTCTCCATCGAGATACCCAAAGAGGGCGAGGATTTCGACGAAAGCAAAATCAAAAAGCTCAACGTCAAGTCCTCCCAATGGGGCATGCTTTACGCTTTTGACCACCTCTACATGATGGGCAACCGCAGTTTCTCACGAGCCAAGGTTCTGCCAAACGGAGAACTGGGACCGACTGAATTCCTGTGCGAAATGGCGGGAGGCGGGGAACACGGTCCTCATTCGATTATCGTTTCCCCGGATGGGAAGAGCCTTATCGTAATCGCCGGAAACGCAACGCGTCCTCCTGCATTTGAAAAGTCCCGGATCCGCACCAATTGGAAAGACGACGTTCTCTTGCAAAATTATGCTTATGGGCACATGGCTCAAGGCAAAGCGCCCGGTGGCTGGGTCATGAAAATCAGCCCGGACGGAAAACACAGAGAAATGCTCAACATGGGCTACCGCAACCCGGTTGACTTTGGTTTGAACCGTGATGGCGAGCTTTTCGTCTACGATGCCGACATGGAATGGGACATCGGAGCCCCTTGGTATCGTCCCACCCGTGTCAATCACGGGGTATCAGGCGGAGAAAGCGGCTGGCGGGCGACTTCCAAGAAGTGGCGCAAATACTTTCCCGACACCGTTGGCTCGGTGGTCGACCTCGGACCGGGCTGTCCGACCGGAGTGATCGCCGGAACCAAGGCGAAGTTTCCCACCCATTACCGGGATGCCCTCTTCATCTGCGACTGGACTTTCGCCACCATGTACTCCATCCACCTAAAACCGCATGGATCCTCTTATATCGGAGAAAAGCGCGAGTTCATATCCAACTCCAATGGATCCTTGGCCCTGACCGACCTCGATATTGGCCCGGACGGCAACATGTATTTTTGCGTCGGTGGACGGGGCGGACAGTCCTCTCTTTACCGCGTGTCCTACAAAGGCTCGGCTTCTACCGAATTATCAAAGCTCGATACCACCAGCGAACACGCCAAGGCACGCAAAACCCGCCACATGTTGGAAGGATTTCACGGTCATCCCAACCCCAAGGCACTCGATGCCGCCTGGCCTTATTTGAGCAGTGATGACTATCACCTGCGCTATGCCGCGCGTATCGCCATCGAGTGGCAAGACCCCAAAACTTGGGCCAAGAAGGCCTACTCCGAGAAAAATGATCTGGGCGCCATCCACGCCCTGCTCGGCTTGGCCCGGTCCGATCTCGATGGGACCCTAAAATCAAGTATCAAGCGTCTTCTCAAGGTCGACTTCGAAAACTTGGACAAGACAGGCAAACTCGCCCTCATCCGCACCTATGCAGTCGCAATGAGCCGGGGCGGGAAACCGGATGCAGCCCAGATTGGGGCCATCGGCGATCAATTGGATCCCCACTATCCGGCCAAAGACGATAATTTGAACGAAGAGCTTTGCCGCTTACTTTGCTACCTCCAGCACCCGTCAGTGGTAAAGAAGACCGTTGCCCTCATGCAGACCACCAAGGCCAAGGCGCCCGACTTCGACGCCGACGTAATGAAGCGCAACAGAGGCTATGGCGGCAAAATCCTCAGCTCGATGGAATCAAACCCCAACATCCTCAACATTCATTTCCTCTTTTGCCTGAAGGACGTGCAGGTGGGATGGACGATGGAGCACCGCAAGGCTTACCTTGGAGAACTGAAGACCCTCATGACCAAAAAGGGAGGAAACATGTTCACCGGTTACATTCAGAAAATCCGCGAATCCGCTATCGCCTCCGTACCTGACAAAGACAAGGCATCCCTCCAATACCTGATGGGCGAAGTCAAGAGCATCGACCTTTCCAAACTGCCCAAGGCCAAAGGTCCGGGGGTTGCCTGGACAGTCGAGTCCGCCCTCAAGATGCTCAACAAAGAACCCCTCAGCGGAAGGAGCTACGCAAACGGCCAGAAAATGTTCTCCGCCGGACTCTGCGTAGCCTGTCACCGCTATGGCAAGGAAGGCGGGGGCATCGGGCCCGACTTGACCAACCTGGCCAAGCGCAGCGACTACAAGTCGATCCTCGAATCGACTTTGCAGCCCAACCTCGTGGTTTCCGACCAGTTCGAGCAACATGAACTGACCATGAAGGATGGTTCCCTCGTGTTGGGCCGCATCGTGATCGACGACAAAGACGAGTATGGACTCGTACAGTCCGGTCTCGAACCCCTGAAAATCAAAACGGTCAAGAAATCCGAGGTGGCCTCCAAGAAGGGTTCCAAAATCTCCATGATGCCCGGAGGCCTCATCAATTCGATGAACGAGGAGGAAGTGAAGGATCTGATTGCTTACTTCGTTTCGGGAGGCGATCGCAAGCACAAGGTTTACCGATCGGGCAAGAAGCTGGAGATTGAGTTGATCAGCGCCCTATACGGCGAGGATGGAAACCCCAAGAAGCAAATGGACGTAAGGAAAGTCATCCAAAAGCAATTGGACGCATGGCAGTACGATTTCGCGATTACGAATAAATTAGCGGGTAGAGATCCCGCCGGGGGAATCTTCAAAGTTTTGCATCTTACCTACAAACAGAAGGGGAAGACCATCACCAAGAAAATCAAAGAGAACGGAATCGTTTCGTTCTACGAATAACTTGAGCGTAGGGTCACCGCTTCTCGTCCAATTTTTCAAGTTCGACGGAATCCTTGATCGCACTTTGAAATTCCTCGTCGAAGGTGACCCGGTTTCCGGGTTCGATCTTTCCTCTGTTCTGGTGAGGATGTGGACGATCGATCATCTTTCCTCCAAGCCATTGTAGCTTCACTAACCGAGGGGGCTTGCCGTTCCAATTGCTCTTCCTGGCCCGCGGATCCTCCGTACGGTTGGCCGGGGAAAACAGGAGCTCGGTCATTTCGTCCCAATCCTTCATCACCTCCCCGGCCAAGTTTCTGAATTGGGAAGCAGGCAAACTCAACCTGTGAAGTCCGGTTTTCGGCAAATGGACCAAGGCCACGAAAGTATCCCGCTTTCTTCCCGTATATCCCTGCCAATCGTTCACATTGATTTGCACACCGAGCTCATTGCCGTCTCCAAAGGTTTCAATTTCCAAACCGAGTTCTCCCTGCTTGGGTCCAATCCACACTGGATCGACGATCTTGCGCGTAGCATATCTCCAGTGATGAGGGTTTTTCCAATTCAGGCGATACCAGTCTCGCCAACCCCTTGCAAAATCATCGATCAAGCGGTTCGGCCTCTCGGTCGGTTTGATTTTGGATTTTCTCAAATCCTCGGGATAAACAGCCCGGTACTCGGAACTGAGGGTCAAAAACTTGGTCGCCTCGGTTCCCGGACGGGGCGGAAGAGCTCGGGGCATCTCATAGGTGACGTTGGCAAAGGCGAAGAGCGGTTCCGCACTGTCGAACACCGGACATTCCCCTTCGTAAAGTTTTCCGGACTTTCGGACCTCGGCGCTCCGCCAGAAACGAATGCGCGGATCCCGGGCATACCCGTAGTAAATTTCCACCTCCTTCACCTGCAACCCGCTCGATTGATCAACCTGCACCCGGAATAGCGGCACCCCGTTTTCGGTATCCAAAACCAATTCCGCAGGTGAGACTTTGGGGAAACGAAAGCTTTTCTTGAGGTGGGCTTCCATCCACATGAAACGGGCGGCGGAGGTTTGATCGGTAAAGCGATGATTCAAATGAGGAGCCAACACGAGCATCCTCTCCGTCTCAGGAGGCAGCTTGGACAGGCCCTTGACCACCCATTCCGTCGGGGAGTTGAAGTCGTTGGTCGATCCCAGAAAAAGGATCGGGGCCGTGACGTGGGGCCAATGAGACTGGGCGGAAACACATTTGCGATAAAGGACCGAACCATCCTCCTCGGTCATTCTCCGGGCGCTCCCCGGCAAACCCCACAGGTCATCGTAAAGATAGCCGCTTCCTCCTACGGAAGGAGAGGCCGCCTTGACCCGCGGGTCGATGCAGGAAATCACCGTTGATCGTCCCCCCATGGAATGCCCCTCCACACCAAGCTTGTCAGGATCAGCCCCTTCGGTTTGCTCAAGCATCGTCAAAGCCCGCCGAACGCAAATCGAAATCAAATTCCAACTGCTGTTCAACGGGTGAGGTTCTTTGAAGAGGGTATGGAGGTCAGGTCTGACGGTGTTGTGATGATCCAATTGATCTGCCTTCGCCACGCCTGGACGAATGAACCCGGCAGCCAATCCGTCCCAATCGGTGTTGGGCGTATCGGTTTTTTCAAGAACTTTGCCTCCCCAATTGATGCTCGCGCAGACATATCCCAACCTCATCCAATCCTCCACCCGTCTACGATTTGCCCGTTGCCCGCCTCCGTGGATATGAACGATACCGGGCTTGGACTCCTTGCCCTTGGGCAGACCCAAATAGGCGGCAATCGCCGGACTGGCGGACTTGTTGCTGCCTTGAAGCCTACCCAAAGAATAGAGAACAAGCCTTACCTCGCCCTGTTCCGTCTTCCAGGATTCGACAAGTTGGATCTTCAGTGGCTCCTTGCGAGCATCATAGCCTTTCCAAAACTCTTGTACCGTTGAGACGGTGCCCTTTCCGTCAAAAGACGGAATTCCTTCTTCGCCAAAGATTGCAAGAGCAGAGGCAAAGATCAAACCAAGCCTTGTTAAACCGATTTTGAATCCGAAAATCATTCGATTATCGTAGTGAACTCGAGGCATGAATTCAGTAAAAACATTCCGTCGTTCCAATTTTTTGGTTTTAGGGTTAAAAAAGAAAAATCGTGTTACGCTTAAACGAAGTCAAACTGCCGCTCGATCATTCGGAAGAGGAATTGCATGTCGCCGCTGCAGAAAGGCTCTCCGTCAACCTGGAGGATATCCATCGCTGCAAAGTCTTTCGCCGGGCCGTCGACGCCCGCAAACGTTCGGCCATCCAGTTGACCTACACCCTCGACGTCGAAGTCAAAGACGAACAGGAGGTTTTGACAGGGAATGAAAAACACAAGCAAAGCGGGAAAATTGCCATCAGTCCCGATACGACTTATCGCTTCGTCACTCATGCCAACGGTGAATCGAGTCAACGACCGGTAGTCATCGGCACCGGACCCTGTGGCTTGTTCGCCGGCTTGCTCTTGGCTCAAATGGGCTTCAAACCCATTATTCTGGAACAAGGAAAAATCGTTCGGGAACGAACCAAGGATACATGGGGCTTTTGGCGCAACTCCGTCTTCAAACCAAATTCCAACGTTCAATTCGGGGAAGGAGGAGCAGGAACCTTTTCCGATGGCAAACTATACAGCCAAATCAAGGACAAGCGACACCTCTCGAGAAAAGTTCTGACCGAATTCGTAAAAGCAGGAGCCCCCGAAGAGATACTCTACGTGGCGAAACCCCATATCGGAACTTTCCGTCTCGTGAAAATCGTCGAAAACATGCGGGCCACCATCGAATCCTTGGGAGGAGAGTTCCGCTTTCAAACGAAAGTCACCGACCTTGTCCGGGAAAACAAGCGGGTTACGGGCGTAAAGCTTCACGACGATGATTCCATCACGAGCAATCACGTCGTGCTCGCCGTGGGACACAGTGCCCGCGATACCTTCCGAATGCTTCGGGATCAAGGCGTCTACGTAGAAGCCAAACCGTTCTCAATCGGTTTTCGCATCGAGCACCCGCAATCTTTGATCGATGGCTCCCGATGGGGAGACTCCGCCGGGCATGAACTTTTGGGCGCCGCAGACTACAAGCTGGTCCATCACTGCAAAAACGGACGTTCGGTCTACAGCTTTTGCATGTGCCCGGGCGGAACGGTTGTGGCCGCCACCTCCGAGGAAGGGCACGTGGTGACCAACGGCATGAGCCAATATTCACGCAAAGAACGCAATGCGAACGCGGGCATTGTCGTTGGCATTACCCCAGAGCAAGACTATCCGGGAGACGCGTTGGCCGGCATCGATTTTCAAAGGCATTGGGAAGTTGCCGCCTTCAAGGCCGGGGGCGAAAACTACAAGGCCCCCGCTCAAAAGGTTGGAGATTTTCTGGCCGGGAAAGCCTCCACTTCATTGGGCTCGGTCACCCCGTCCTACACACCTGGCATAAAGCTGACGGACCTAAGCGCCTGCATCCCCGACTACGCGGTGGAAGCAATCCGGGAAGCCATTCCGGCTTTCGATAGAAAGATCAAGGGGTACGCCATGAAAGATGCCCTTCTCACCGGAGTGGAGACCCGTACCTCTTCACCCATACGCATCAAGCGCAATGCCGAATACGAAAGCATCAATACAAGCGGCCTTTACCCGGCCGGTGAAGGGGCCGGATATGCGGGAGGAATCCTCTCGGCCGCAGTCGACGGCATAGAAGTTGCGGAAGCCGTTGCCCAAAGCCTGGTGAAAGGCAGCTGATTACAGCCTGACTGCCCAACTATTGCTTTGGGGGCCTCTTGGATTGAAACTCGGAGAGAACCTCCCGCCAGTTCGAGTAGACCTCATAGGTCGAAGTCTTTTCCCCTCTGATCAACTTGGCTTCGAAGCAAGTGTAACAGATCATCAGGTAGTTTTCCTCATCATCCGAGCTCCATGCGATCGCATAGTCGGGATGAAAAGGCCCGCAATCCTTGGGGGGAACCTTGGGGTCAGGGACGCTGAAGCTATGTTCGTCGAAAAGCAAGTTCATCATCCGATCCCGCGTGTCTCCGGTAACTTTGACCTTTGAGTCGTAAAACCAATGACCGTCGATTTGCCTCACGTCGACCCTTTTCCTTTCCTTCTCGAAGGAAGGATTTTCACGACCGGGATGAGGGAGCCCCTCGTACACAAACAAGTCATCGGTCTTTTTGAGGGATTGAAAAACCGATTCCTGACAACCGGCAAACAAAAATACGATCGTTAATGGGAACAGGACCCTTTTCATGATCAGAGGGTGAAGCCCTACTTCAAGGGCGTGACTTTCATGTTTCGAAACCAGACGGGTTGCCCGTGATACTGCAGTCCAAGATGACCGGTCCGGGGAAGATCCTTGAGGGCGGTCTTGAATTTGTTTTTCGAACCGTCCGGGTTTTTGCGGGGCTCTTTCCAGTCATCAATGTCAACGTCAATCACCGCCTTGCCATTGAGAACCACTTGGATCGAAGGACCCTTGCAAGTGACTTCCATGGTATTCCATTCCCCGTCCGGTTTGCCCGCGGCGACCTTCGGTTCCTTGGCGTCATACAAGGACCCGACGATATGTTTCCCGCCGTAAATACCGGGAGATGCGATCTGAATTTCGAACCCGCCCTGCACCGCATTTTTCGGATCGCTCCGGAAGAACAATCCACTGTTCGCCTTGGCAGAAGTCTTGTATTGCAAAGTGATTTTAAAATCCCCGAATTCATCCTTGGACCAGATGATTCCACCCGGTGTTTCCGAAGGGGAAAGAATACCTTTCTCAAGAACCCAATGCTTGTTCAGGTTCATCGTCTTGGGCGTCAACAGATCGATTTGCTTGCCGGCAAAAGCAAGCATGCCCGACATGCAGAACGCGATAGGGAAAAGAAGGAATCCAGGGAAGAGAAAGTTTGTTTTTGTGGTATTCATAGCGGTCGAGTAAAGGCGAAACCGATGACTTTGTCTAGGCGGATTCCCAAGACAGGCTCGATCATTCTTTTCAGGGGTTTGAGCGTTGGATCATGAATTCGATCAACTCCCTTGACTTGAAAAACCCGTCGACCACTTGGTGTCCCTTGCCCGGCACGACCTCGACCTTGGCTTCTCCACCCAGTTTCCGGTAACGCTCGGCCACCACCGCGCTGTTCTCTTCGAGAGGAACGATCCGATCGGAATCACCATGCACGATGCAGATGGGCACCTTGGCTTTGGCAAGGCCGGCTAGATGATTGATCGGGTTATGCTCCTCGACAACCCCGGAAAAGGTATCCCGATCCATCCCGAAATCCGCCAGGGTCGGGCCGAGGTTTCGCTTCATGGGCCAACTGCGCAGATTCAGAACCGGGTAGATACCGGCAAAGCCCCCTACCCTCTTTGGGTTCCTGACCGCCCAGCTTAGCATCATCAAGCCCCCCCGGCTCTGCCCGAGAAGAACCGGTTTTTTCGAATACCCGCGACTGACCATTTTATGATAAAACTTCGTGAAGACTTCCACGCTCTTGGGTGATCCGCGCACCTCCCCTTGATCGCATCCGGCCAGGCTGATTCCCTTTGCGAGGAGCCGGTCAATATACCAAGTGTGGGATGGGTCGGGATGCCTGGGCAAAGTGGGAGCGTACCAGACCCAGGGCTTGACTTGCGCCGTGGCATTGGCCTCCAACACGAAGCCTTTCGATTCCCCAAGGGCAAACTCCACGGGCTTGTAAGCCAAGCGGTGAGCCTGGGCCGTTTGGAGAAAGGCAAGGACGCTTGGCAAAAGAAGGATTGTTCTGATCATGACAAAGGGAGGTCGCTCACAAAGAGCCCTTGATCAAAGCAGGTCGGTCGGTGGTGATGGAATGAATCCCGAGGGCTTTCAATTTCTTGGCGGTGACAAGGTCGTTGACCGTCCAGGCATGCCATTCGTAGCCCTCCGTCATGATCTTCCTGGCGGCCGTACCCGGAATGCCATGATGGGAATCAAGGCCGTCCGCCTTGCTCTCTTTGAGAGTCGTCAGAACGGTATCAAGCGTGGGTTTCCAAACGCCTTCCTCGTTCTTCTTAAAACCGGATAGCCAATAAGCTTTGTTCTTGGGCAGGGCTTGCTTGAAGGCTTTGACGACCTCCTGCTTGAAGCAAATCAACACGACTTGTTCGGTCTTCAGTTTGCTCTTTCCGATCTCCTTGACCAAGTGGGGAATGATTTCCTTGCCGCACTTCACTTCCACGAAGATTTTCCTGCCCTTTGGAATGGTGGCGAATACCTCCGCGATGGTGGGAATCTTCGTGCCCTTGAACTTTTCGTGTTTCCAGGAACCGACGTCCAGTTTTCGAAGTTCTTCCAAGGTCGATCCGCGCACGGCCAGATTTCGGTCCGCCAAGCGCTTGGTGGAACCATCGTGAATACAAACGATTTGGTTATCCTTGGTCAGCAGAAAGTCTCCTTCGATCGCATCCGCTCCCTGCTTCCATGCCAACTCGAAGGCAGGCAAGGTATTCTCGGGGGCATCGTGGGAAGCTCCACGATGCGCAACGATCAACGGTTTCGACCAAGCTGCGTGGCAAAGGAAAAGAAGGCTCCCGATTGACAAGAATGCGGGTCTCATGCCTACTGCGAATTGAGCATGGTCAAATCCTCGGACAAAGCCTCCAGCGACACCTGTCCGCTTGACTTGGATCCTTGGAGCACAAGCATGAGTTCCCGTTTCCCCGTCTTTTTGCAATCAAGTTCAAGATCCGTTTCCGTGCGATCCGCAGGGATCTCGATTGCTTCTCCATCCAGAAACAAATCCATACGGTTGGAATCCCCCTTCAAGCGGACCTTGTGCTTGCCCGCTTTCGCCACCTCAAGGTGAGTGCGCAAAACCTGGTACTCATCCGCTCTTCTCTTCAAAGCCACGGGAACTTCGTCCACGGGTATTTCTCCTCCCACCATGGCATAAAAGGGCTTCCATTTGTATCCGCTGAATTCCTGAGTGAACATTTGGGCGCCATAATGATGGACCGTTCCGGGATTGGGAGATCCGGCGGGCAAGACCTCCCAAGCTCGGGCAAATCGGTTGGTGGTCGTCTTGTATTTTCCTTCTTTGCCGAGTTCCGACATGAAACGTACCAAGTCGACGAATTCGTCCTCGCGCAACTGTGCGGTCAAGCCCACGGGCATGAGGGAAACGGGAGAAATCGTTTTGCTGGCTACGTCGGCTTTGGCAATACGGTTATGCTTGCCCGTAAGATCCCTGATCACGAGCTCGGTCTTGCTCTCGCTGACGATTCCGCCTGCATGGGCATCCCCGTTCTTCAGCATCACCAAATTGGTATGGTACCCTTCTTTGATCTTCTTGCTCGGTTCGAGCAAAGACTCGATCAAGTAATCAAGGGGTGCGCTCGCTCCGATGGAGACCATGTTGGGGCCGATGACCCCACCGACTTCTCCGATCGCATGGCAGGCCACGCACTGCAGATTCTCCCGGCGGTAAATCTTTTCCCCCCGCGCCGCATCGCCCCGTTTCCCGACACGCTCGATCATGGAAGCCATCTCCGAAAGGCTCAGGCTCATTTTCATGGGCTTGAGACCGCCTGCCTTTTGGATCGCAGAAATGAGTTCCTTGGGCCGTGTGGGCGAACTTTCGGCCAGTTGCAAGCCCTGCAAGGCGATGGGTTCAGGTAATTTGATTTGGCTGATTTCCGTAGCCAGGGCCCGGGTCGCTCCGCGGTTGCCGAGGAAAGCGGCGTAAATTCCAAACTTGTCTTTCCCGCCAGGCGCTTCCTGCAGGAGTTTGACCGCCCGACGGGCGGCAAGGATCGGTTGGGCCTTCGACTGACCGGTAACGACCATGGCTTTTCTCCCGTAAGGCGTTTTGGGGTTGCCGAAGAGTTGGTTGAGATAGGAATTCGTTTTTTCTCCGCCCAGTGCAATCAGGGCCTCCAAAACCGCCTTGGATCGTAAGGGCGAAGCCCGGTCATCATTGAGAATCTTTTCGAGAGCCGGACGGGAGGACTCGACCTTCCACAAGCCGGCCAACTGAGCCGCCACTCCAAAGACGGTATCGTTTTCGCTATTGAGAAAGGATGCGATGCGCTCGGTTCCCGAGGGGTTTGTTTTTCTGAGCTTTTTGGCATTGAGCAAAGCATTGAGGAAGGCATGTTGCCGGCTAACCGATTTTGTTTCCGTGGCCAGGCCAAGAAGCTTGGACAAATGAGCAGGGGATCCCTCGTTCGCCATCCAGTTGGCGATGTCCCAAACCGTCTGATCGTCTTTGATTTTTCCCTCGGCCAGCGAGGTCAGTATGCGGTCCGCTCCCAACCGTTCGCCAATCGCGGAGGAGGCAAAAAGCAACTGAGACAAATTCGCGAAGGGATTTTTTCCCTTTTCTTTCATCTCGTCCGCCCAACGGTCCCGGTGCTCCCGGCAGATTGACCAAACCGCAAAGTCAAGAAAGTCGTCCGCCTCAATGCCTTCAAGCGCCCTGAGGGCAATGGGCACGGTCTTGGGGTCGTCAAGCTGAGCCAACAAACTCACTGCCCAAAGACGAACCTGAGGAGATGGGTCCGAGACAGCCTCTTCGGCAATGGAGAGGATGTTTTTGTATTTTTTATTGGCTGCATCGTAATAAATGGCGCGCAGTCCGGCTGCCCTTGCTTTGTGTGACTTTGATTTGGTCAATTGCTTGGCCAACCCGATATCCAATCGGTTTAAGGCCTGGGTCGCCCAGACCCGACGGACGACATGAATATCATCCTTCAATGGAAAGGAATTTAACGCCGACAACATTTGATCGGGGTTACGCGTCCGCAATTCAGCCGTGGCCAGTTCCCGGACGATATTCTCTTCGGAAAAAAGCAGCGCTTCCGCCAAAGCCTGGGAATTCATTTCGGCAGGCTTGACAAAAGGCGCCGGGGGATTTTCCGGAAAACTGATCCGCCAGATTCGCCCATGCTTGTGATCACGCCTGGGATCACGGAAATCGACCTCGCCATGCTGAATGATCGGGTTGTATAGATCGGCCACGTAAATGGCTCCGTCCGGCCCCATCTTGACGTCGATCGGCCGGAAGGCACCGTGCTTGGATGCTACCAGGTCTTTGCCCACGCGGGATTGATAGGCGCTGCCTTTGTCGTTCAGGCGGTAGGTCTTGATCCGGTGACCCCGAAAGTCAGGGGAGGCCAACGCGCCCCGCCATTCATCGGGAACGTGACTACCGGAGAGAATCTCCAACCCGCAAAGCTTGGGTTGCCCGGGGTTGAGCCCTTGGACTCTCCGGCGGGCTCCGGGCGAAGCCACGAAAACCGAACGCGGAAAGACGAAATTGATCCCCTGCCCCCCTGCTCCGTCCGTCATGAAGCTCTGGCCCCATTCGTCGAAAACGTGACCCCAAGGGTTGACCAAGCCTTTCATGAAGACTTCGGAACGCCTGGTCTCGGGCCGGTAATGCCACATTCCACCTCCCAGAAGGCGACGAATGCCATATGGGGTATCGAGGTGGGTATGAATGTAGATCGATTGGTTGAGCCACATCATTCCCTCCGGCCCCCAACGGAAAGTATGCACGATATGGTGGGTATCCTCGGTTCCGAAGCCCGAAAGGATGACCCGGCGCTGATCGGCTTTGCCGTCGCCATCGGTATCCTTCAAAAACAAGACGTCGTTGCTGTTGGCCACGTAAACCCCTCCATCCCCGGGCAATACACCGGTTGGAATATGAAGGTCATCTGCAAAAACCGTATGCTTGTCCGCCACCCCGTCGCCGGTCGTATCTTCGAGAACGACCAACTGATCGGACTCCTCCTGACCGGGCTTGATGTGCGGATAAAGGGGACTGCCCACCACCCATAACCTACCCTGGGAATCCCAGTTCATATGGATGGGGTTGCGTACCACGGGCTCGCTCGCAAACAGGTTGATCTTGGCGCCTTCCGGAAGAACGAAGGCATCGAGTTGAGCCTGAACCGCGGTATCCGGAATCTTGGTCAAGCCACGCTGGCCATAACCTGCGAACGCGAGGAGCAAAAGGATCGAAACGGAGAAAATTTTGTTTTTCATGGCGAAAAATAAGTGCGGTGATTACCCTTGGGAGTTCTTGAGGAGTTGCTTTCTGAGCTCTTCGATTTCACGCTCCCTTTCTTCGATGATCGGGTCGAACTGGGGAATCTCCTTGGCGTTGTTTCCCTGCTCGTGTTTGCGGAAAAGGAAAAGGTAGGTCTCGTTGGCCGGACGCCAACGATGAAAGAACAAACGGTTTTTCTCGATGATGCTTTCCCTAAGTTTATCGGCCAAGGGACCTGATGCAGAAAACTCGTACCCCAAGCCAAGAGCAAGCCGACCGGCCAATGCGCGATACCCCGGTTGCGTGAAGTGGAGCCCGTCGTGCGTCAACCCATCGGCGGACACCTTTCCGTCAAACTTGTCCCCTCCCATATCTCCGAAAAGGTCGACAAAACGGGCCTTTTTTTCCTTGGCAAACCCTTGAAGGGCATTCCGCACCTTGGCCATTCTGCGGTTGGATTCCCGGTGATCGGGCAAGGGTCGTCCGAGGTTTTCCAAGGGAGGAGGGGCTACCACGACGATTTCCCGCAAACCTTCCCCGGCATTCTTTCTGATTTCCTGGATCATCTGTGCATACCCTTCCAGAAAGACGGCTACGCTCTCGTCCCAATCCCCGGCGGAACGCTTGCTCGCCGAAGCTTCGTCGGTCCACGCCCGTCCTGCGGACAAGGCGACCTCCGCCCCGTAATTGAGCAAAACGACGTTCGGTTTCCATTCGGAAATGATTTTCTTCAACCGGTCCCTGCCCTCTTTGGGTTTTCCAAAGTAGGAACGGGCATCATTGAAAACCGTGTCTCCGCTCCAGCCCAAGTTGCGGAATTTCAAGCCGCTCACCTTCGGTCCTGCGCCTGCCGTGAGAGCCGTCTCCAAATAACCGTTCAGGCGGGCCCGCTCAATCAAACCGCCGCCCACGAAGGCCACCCGGTCTCCGGTTTGCAAGAGAGGGGCAGAGCCTTTCGCATGATGGTCCGCTTGAACCGGAAGCATTGAAAGAACCAGACTGTAGAACAGAACTGGAAGGGAGAGAAGGGACAGGGGGATTTTCATAAATAATATAAGTTCATACC